>NZ_JAFGYJ010000157.1:0-626 GCF_017490805.1 Pseudomonas sp. 43(2021) | reverse complement strand
GGCGTCGATGAGGCGGATTTGAAGGTGTGCATGCGCGTACACGGGCACATTCTGGCCAACCTGGAAAAATCTTGAGGCACATCCCGCCAGTGATTTTTTGAGAGATCGCGCTGAGCCGACTATAAGAACTACTGGGCAATATCGTGTTCGTACCGGATGTGCGAACGCATAGAAACCGGTTTTGCTTATTTAAGGGATGCTCATGCTCGCAAGTCGGCACGTGCTGCGCGGGGGCGCCAAATGGCTGCTGCTCGCTGGCGTATTCAGCTATTCGACCTGGTCGATGGCGTTGGGGTTGGGCGAGATCACTGTTCACTCAGCCCTCAATCAGCCGTTCAAGGCCGACATCGCGCTGGTCGATGTCGGCACGTTGACGCAAAACGATCTCTCGGCCAGCCTGGCTTCGGCGGATGAGTTCGGCCGGGCGGGCGTCGAGCGGGTGTTCTTTCTCAATGATCTCAAGTTCACCCCGATCCTGCGCGGCAGCCGCCAGATGATCCGGGTGACGTCCGGCAAACCGGTCAACGAACCTTTCCTGAACTTCCTCGTGCAGCTCGATCAGCCCAACGGCCGTCTGTTGCGCGAGTACACGGTGCTGATCGACCCGCCGGGTTCGCCGGGCATCG
>NZ_JAFGYJ010000156.1:0-627 GCF_017490805.1 Pseudomonas sp. 43(2021) | reverse complement strand
GCACGCACGTTGCGCCTGAGCTGGCCGGACGGGCGCGAATCGTTGCTCAGGCATGCCGATCTGCGCCGGCAATGCCCATGCTCGCAATGCCGCGCATTTCGCCTGCGCGGCGTCACGCCGCTGGTTGATGATCGCGTGCGCCTGATCGAGGTAAATCCACAGGGTTATGGTGTGCAACTGGTGTTCAGCGATGGCCATCAACGCGGGATTTACCCGTGGGAGTACCTGGCGCAACTGGGTTCCTGACCTTATCCGAAGATCGTTCCCACGCTCCGCGTGGGAATGCAGCCCGTGACGCTCCGCGTCACTGGACGCGGAGCGTCCCTTGAGGCATTCCCACGCGGAGCGTGGGAACGATCAGATCGCAGCCTTCGGCAGCTGCCTGCGTCGGCTTGCGCCGACTGGCGGTTCTTGTCAGGCATTTCCCACAGGAGTACAAATGTACTCCATGACAAACCTCACTCCCCGCCGTACCGCCATTCTGACCTTTATCCGCGATCGCATCGCCGAGCACGGTCAGCCCCCAAGCCTCGCTGAAATCAGCGAGGCTTTTGGTTTTGCCTCGCGCAGCGTGGCGCGCAAGCATGTACTGGCGCTCACCGAAGCCGGTTTCATTGAGGTCAATCC
>NZ_JAFGYJ010000155.1:0-630 GCF_017490805.1 Pseudomonas sp. 43(2021) | reverse complement strand
CTCGTCGGCCGTGCCTTCGGGCAGTTCGGCGAGGATGCGCGCTTCAGGAAGATTGGGCGTGGCAATGATCGACAGCGGCAGCAGACGCTCGCGCATCGCATAGCCGACCTCGTCCTTGCCCAGGCGTCCGCCGCCGCCGGCACGCAGCACCGGGTCGCAGACCACTGGCAGGTGCGGGTGCGCCGAGAGCAGTTCGACCACGGTGTCGACCATCTCCAGCGACCCGAGCATGCCCAGTTTCACTGCGGCGACTTCGGAGTCGTTGAGCACGGCGTTGGCCTGGGCCAGTACCCACTCACGGTCGAGGACGCGGAAGTCAGTGACGTTGACGGTGTCTTGCACGGTCAGGGCGGTGACGGCCGGAGCCGCATGGCAACACTGCGCGAGCAGGGCTTCGATATCTGCCTGCAAGCCGGCGCCACCACTGGGGTCGTGGCCGGAGAGACAGAGGACAACGGGGCGGGAGCTGTAGATATTCATGGTGCGCGAGCTTACCACCAAAGCTGATTTTGGGGTGTGGGTGGCAGAGCAAGATAAATGCAGGAGCTGCCGGAGGCTGCGATCTTTGACGTTCCTGACCATTCCAACAGCTCTATCTCGGTGCTTTGCCCTGGAACGCCCGTTCTAGAG
>NZ_JAFGYJ010000154.1:0-630 GCF_017490805.1 Pseudomonas sp. 43(2021) | reverse complement strand
ATCCAGGGCGACGCGCCTTTCTGATTTGCCGGAGATCGATCATGAACGCCCCTTTGCCAGGCCACGCGGCCAGCAGCCTGATCGCCCGCAGCGAAGCGTTGCTGGCCGTCGATCACGTCAGCCTTGAATACCGCACGCCGCAGCGGGTGGTGCGCGCTACCCATCAAGTCAGTTTCGCCGTCGACCCGGCTGACCGGTTCGTCCTGCTTGGCCCGTCCGGTTGCGGGAAATCGACCTTGCTCAAGGCTGTCGCCGGATTCATCCAGCCTTGCGAAGGCGAGATCCGCCTGCAAGGCCAGCGCGTCGATGCGCCGGGGCCGGATCGCATTGTGGTGTTTCAGGAATTCGATCAGCTGCCGCCGTGGAAAACCGTCAAGCAGAACGTGATGTTCCCGTTGCTCGCCTCGCGCACCTTGAACAAGAAAGAAGCCGAAGAGCGTGCGTTGCATTATCTGGAAAAGGTCGGCCTCGCAGCATTCGCCGACGCCTATCCACACACCTTGTCCGGCGGCATGAAAGCGCGGGTAGCGATCGCCCGGGCCTTGGCCATGCAGCCGAAAATTCTTTTGATGGACGAACCCTTCGCTGCACTCGATGCGTTGACCCGCCGCAAGATGCAGGAGGAATTGC
>NZ_JAFGYJ010000153.1:0-632 GCF_017490805.1 Pseudomonas sp. 43(2021) | reverse complement strand
GAACAGCTCGCTCATGTTGCCCTCGGCATCGGCGAAGATCGGCTGGCCCGTCGCGATCTCGACCACGCTCTGGTGCAGATGCATGGCGCTGCCAGGCTCGTCGCCGATCGGCTTGGCCATGAACGTCGCGGTGACGTTGTGCTTGAGCGCCGCTTCGCGCAGAGTGCGCTTGAACACGGTGATCTGGTCGGCCAGATCCAGCGCATCGCCATGACGGAAGTTGATTTCCATCTGCGCCGGGCCGTCTTCGTGGATCAACGTGTCGAGATCCAGGCCTTGCAGTTCGCACCAGTCGTAGACGTCTTCGAACAGCGGATCGAATTCGTTGGCGGCATCGATCGAGAACGACTGGCGCCCGCTTTCCGCACGGCCCGAACGACCCAGTGGTGCCTTGAGCGGCAGGTCCGGATCTTCACAGCGCTGGGTCAGGTAGAACTCCATTTCCGGCGCGACAATCGGCTTCCAGCCCTTGTCGGTGTAGAGCTGCAGGACTTTCTTCAGCACGTTGCGCGGCGACAGTTCGATCGGATTGCCAAACTTGTCGAAGGTGTCGTGGATGACGATGGCGGTCGGCTCGATGGCCCACGGGATGACATACACGGCGTCGGAAACCGGCTTGCGGACCATGTCGA
>NZ_JAFGYJ010000152.1:0-632 GCF_017490805.1 Pseudomonas sp. 43(2021) | reverse complement strand
GACCAGATCCGCGAAGGTGAGGGTTACCTGCGCTGGGTCATGAGTTATCGCCATCCGCGCCTGGCCAAGGGCCGGGAAATCAGGGTCGGTGGCTGTTCGCACCTGCTCTGGCGCGACAAGGTTTATCGCCATCGGGATTATTTCGATGCCGGGGCGCTGCTGTATGAACACTTGCCAATATTGGGCCGGGTGATTGCCTGGCTGAAAAGGAGAATGGGATGAGTCGTACACCTCCACGGCGGTATTGGTTGACCGGCGCCAGCAGTGGCATCGGTGCAGCCTTGTGTGAGGACATTCTGAAAAGCGGCGCGAACCTGGCGGTCAGCTCGCGCTCGGCCGCGCCGCTCAAGGTTTTGTCCCAGCGTTATCCGGGCCAGGTGCTGGTGGTGCCCGGCGATCTGACCAACAGTCAGACCGTGCGTGAAATCGGTGAGCAGATCGCCGAGGCCTGGGGTTCGCTGGACAGCGTGATTCTCAACGCCGGCACCTGTGAATATGTCGACGCGCGCCAGTTCGATTCGTCGATCATCGAGCACGTGGTGCGCACCAATCTGCTCGCCAGCAGCTATTGCATCGAAGCCGCCCTGCCGCTGTTGCGCAAAGGCACCGCGCCGCATCTGGTCGGCATGGCC
>NZ_JAFGYJ010000151.1:0-633 GCF_017490805.1 Pseudomonas sp. 43(2021) | reverse complement strand
CACCGGCTGCTACGGCGTGGCGGAAAGCGCCGCGCTGGCGCTGGCCGAGCAACTGATTCAGGCGCCGGCGAAACTGCTGATCCACCGCCAGAAATATGCGCAGGCCACGCTGGCATTGGCCGGCGCTGCATAAAATCCCGATAATCCCCGCCATTGATCATGAGCACGCTTCATCTGCAGTGGGGCTGCGCCTCTTCACAAGGATTCAACGATGACTGTCTACTTCATCGGCGCCGGCCCCGGCGACCCGGAACTCATCACCGTCAAAGGCCAACGGCTGATTCGCAGCTGCCCGGTGATCATTTATGCCGGCTCGCTGGTACCCGCAGCGGTGCTGGAAGGTCATCAGGCCGAAACCGTGGTCAACAGCGCTGAACTGCATCTGGAACAGATCATCGACCTGATCAGGACGGCCCATGCCAAAGGCCAGGATGTTGCCCGCGTGCATTCGGGGGATCCAGGTCTGTACGGCGAGATTGGTGAGCAGATCCGCTACTTGCGTGAGCTGGGCATTCCTTTCGAGATCATTCCGGGCGTAACCGCGACGGCGGCATGCGCAGCGCTGCTGGGCGCCGAGCTCACTCTGCCGGATATCTCGCAAAGCGTGATTCTGACCCGTTACGCC
Source organism: Pseudomonas sp. 43(2021) (assembly GCF_017490805.1). Taxonomy (NCBI): domain Bacteria; kingdom Pseudomonadati; phylum Pseudomonadota; class Gammaproteobacteria; order Pseudomonadales; family Pseudomonadaceae; genus Pseudomonas; species Pseudomonas sp. 43(2021). The sequence continues at coordinate 8 of NZ_JAFGYJ010000151.1, read as the reverse complement.
GACAAGAC
>NZ_JAFGYJ010000150.1:0-634 GCF_017490805.1 Pseudomonas sp. 43(2021) | reverse complement strand
GCGCAATCGCTACCTTGGCTTCACTAACGCACAGGTATCCGGGGAAAACATTGGCGGTGAGATCATGACGACGCTGTTCGAGACCATCATCACCAAACAACGCCAGAACATTGAATTCGTGTTGCAGCGCTTTCGTCAGAGCAAACGCACCACCGATATCCATGCACTCTTTGATAAGGCATTGGATATCCGATCGATGATTCATGAACGATTGCTCAAGCTCGATCTCAATCAGCGCTGGAGTACCCGTCCGTTATTCACCAGCACTCCGCCATCGTCACTGGTGCAAGCGGACAAGGCTGCGCAGCAGGCGACGAGTCTGGGACGGACGCTGGATAATCTGACCAGCCACTTCAAAGACCAGCCGACCGCGCACAGCGCCGAACAGCGCGTCTTTTTGGAAGGCATTGTGTGGAAGCTGGCCCAGGCGTTCGAAGATGGCCTGCGCGGTGAGGCCTACCTGCGCAATCTCAGCGGGTCATGGCTGGAGGCGGAGCGAAAGATCGTCGACACCGTGTTCGATGCCACGCATCCGACACGCAGGGAGCGCCAGTCACTCAATGGTTTTCGCCCCGATGCATGGTCGCTCACCCTCACCTGTGCCGAGTTCAAAGGTGCATTGCCGCTCGCTCAC
>NZ_JAFGYJ010000149.1:0-634 GCF_017490805.1 Pseudomonas sp. 43(2021) | reverse complement strand
CCTATAAAGTCAGTGCCTGCCGGACGGCCATCCGCCGTCCATGGATTGCATCATCGCCGCTTACCAAGCAGCGTCAGGACGCTTCATGACTTTCGACTACGCCTTTATCCTCAGCACTCTGCCGGCTTTTCTCAAAGCCGTCGGCGTGACTCTGCAGGTCGGTTTGATTGCGATCGCCACTTCGCTGCTGGTGGCGCTGCTCAACGCGACGATTCTGGTGTTTCGCACGCCATACCTGCAGAAAATGGTCGGCCTCTACGTAGAGCTGGCGCGCAACACGCCGTTGCTGATTCAGCTGTTCTTCGTCTACTTCGCGTTGCCGGCAGTGGGGATCCGGGTTTCCGGTTTCACTGCGGCAATCATCACCATGACTTTTCTCGGCGGCGCCTACCTCACCGAAGTGCTGCGCGCCGGCGTCGATGCGGTGCCCCAGGCACAACTGGAATCCGGGCGGTCGATTGGCCTGTCCCACGGCCAGTTGCTGCGCTATGTGATCCTGCCGCAGGCGGGCATCCTCAGCCTGCCGTCGCTGTTCGCCAATTTCATCTTCCTGCTCAAGGAAACCACCGTGGTTTCGGCCGTGGCGGTGCCGGAAATCCTCTACACCACCAAGAGCTATATCGCGCTCTACTAC
>NZ_JAFGYJ010000148.1:0-636 GCF_017490805.1 Pseudomonas sp. 43(2021) | reverse complement strand
GTTAAAACCCTGTATCCGTTCAGCCTTGTCCTACAGGATTTCGCATGCCGTTCACCAGCAAACCGCTCTCGGGTCTGAAAGTCATTGAATTGGGTACGCTGATCGCCGGGCCGTTTGCCTCGCGCATTTGCGGCGAATTCGGCGCCGAGGTGATCAAGATCGAGTCGCCGGACGGCGGCGATCCCCTGCGCAAGTGGCGCAAATTGTACGAAGGCACCTCGTTGTGGTGGTTCGTCCAGGCGCGCAACAAGAAGTCGCTGACCCTCAATCTGAAACACCCGGACGGTTTGGCGATCCTGAAACAACTGCTGGGCGAAGCCGACATCCTCATCGAGAATTTCCGCCCCGGCGTCTTGGAAAAACTTGGTCTGAGCTGGGAAACCCTGCACGCCCTGAACCCGAAACTGGTGCTGGTTCGCCTGTCCGGTTTCGGTCAGACCGGGCCGATGAAGGACCAGCCGGGTTTCGGCGCGGTCGGCGAATCCATGGGCGGCCTGCGGTACATCACCGGTTTCGAAGATCGGCCACCGGTGCGTACCGGGATTTCCATCGGTGATTCGATTGCCGCGCTGTGGGGCGTGATCGGTGCGCTGCTGGCGCTGCGTCCTCCCGCGGTTAATGCCGGCCTAGGCCAAA
>NZ_JAFGYJ010000014.1:0-147207 GCF_017490805.1 Pseudomonas sp. 43(2021) | reverse complement strand
GTGACCGGCGTTGGGACGGGCGGCGTGGGCACGGGCAAGGGGGGAACTGGCAGCGGTAGGTGAATTGAAAACCGGGGGCGCTTTGCGCCCCTTTCGCGACGCAAGGCCGCTCCCACAGGTACGGCGCAGCATTGGAAACCATCGCTGTACCTGTGGGAGCGGCCTTGTGTCGCGATGGGCTGCAAAGCAGCCCCAGACTCTCGAAGCTACCCGAGATCCGCCAGCGGATGCCGCCCCTCCCACACCTTGGCAAAATGCGCCTCGACCACCGCCGCCGGCACTTGCGCCACATCGGGCCAGTGCCAGCGCGGCTGGTTGTCCTTGTCCAGCAAGCGCGCCCGCACACCTTCGCTGAATTCCGGGTGGCGGCAACAGTTCAGGCTCATGCTGTATTCCATCTGGAACACCTGCGCCAACGACAGGTGCCGTGCCCGGCGAATTTGTTCCCACACCAGGTGGGCGGTCAGCGGGCAACCTTCATGCAACCGCTGGCCGGCATCTGCCAGCAGCGGGTCGTCGTGGTGCTTGAGCCCCTCCAGCGCGCGCCAGGCGGCGGCGGCATCGGCCACGTCAAGCAACTGATCGATCACCTGCCGTCGCGGCAGCCACTGGGCTTCAGGCAACTCGGCGCAGGCGCGGTGCTGTTCGGCCTTGAGCAGGCTGTTCAGTTGCAGGGCGGTCTGTTCCTGCCAGTTCAATTGCAGCAGTTCCTCGATCAGCGCATCTTGCTGGTGTTCGCCCAGGAAGCGGTCGGCCAGGTCCAGGTCAAGGGCGTCGTGGGCATTGATCGGCGCGCCCGTCAGAGCGAGGAACAACCCCAGCTTGCCCGGCAGGCGGGCAAGGAACCAGCTGGCGCCCACGTCCGGGTACAGGCCGATGCTGATTTCCGGCATGGCCAGCCGACTGCTGGGGGTGACGATGCGCACATTGGCGCCCTGCAGCAGGCCCATGCCACCGCCCAGCACATGCCCATGGCCCCAGCACAGCAGCGGCTTGGGATAGGTATGCAGGGCAAAGTCCAGGCGGTATTCGGCGGCGAAGAAGGTGGCGGCCAGCGGCGGCACGCTGCCGGGGTGGTCGCGGCAGGCTTGCACCAGCGCCCGCACATCGCCGCCGGCGCAGAAGGCCTTGGCACCGTTGCCGCGTAGCAGTACGCAGACGATCCCCGGGTCGCGAGCCCAGGCGTGCAACTGTTCGCCCAATACCTCGATCATCGGCAGGTTCAGCGCATTGAGCGCCTTGGGCGCATCCAGGGTGGCGATGCCGATGCGGGCGCCATCGGCGCCGGTGAGTACCTCGCAATGAATGGCCATGGACAACCTCGCGCAAGTCATCGCACAAGTATGGCTTGCCTGGCCGAACATGCCGGTCGTCGGTCGGATCGTTTGACAAGCGGGAAGGGCTTACCTAGTGTCGCGCCATTGTTTATGGAAGGCCCCATGACTGACGACGATCGCATCAAACTCGAACCCAGCTGGAAGGCCGCCTTGCGCGCCGAATTCGACCAGCCCTACATGCATCAGCTGCGCGAGTTCCTGCGCAGCGAATACGCCGCCGGCAAAGAGATCTACCCGCCAGGGCCGTTGATCTTCAATGCCCTCAACTCGACGCCGCTGGACCAGGTGAAGGTGGTCATCCTCGGCCAGGACCCTTACCACGGGCCGGGCCAGGCCCATGGCCTGTGCTTCTCGGTGCAGCCGGGCGTGGCCACGCCACCGTCGCTGGTCAACATCTACAAGGAGCTGCAGCGCGACCTGAACATCCCGATTGCCAATCATGGCTACCTGCAGAGCTGGGCCGAGCAGGGTGTGCTGTTGCTCAACACGACCATGACCGTGGAGCGCGCCAATGCCGCGTCGCATGCCAAGAAGGGGTGGGAGTTCTTTACCGACCGGGTCATCCAGGTGGTCAGCGAGCAGTGCCCGAACGTGGTGTTCCTGTTGTGGGGCTCGCATGCGCAAAGCAAGCAGAAGCTGATCGACGGGACCAAGCACCTGGTGCTGAAGTCGGTGCATCCGTCGCCGTTGTCGGCTTACCGTGGGTTCCTGGGGTGCGGGCATTTCAGCCGGGCCAACAGTTTCCTCCAGCAGCGCGGGCTGGCGCCGATCAACTGGGCATTGCCGCCGCTGTGATCACCTGAAAGACCGCGTCGCCTTCTTCGCGGGTGAACCCGCTCCCACAGGTACAGCGCTACCCTCAGGGCCTGTGTGGTCCCTGTGGGAGCGGGTTTACCCGCGAAGAGGCCGTCACAGTCATTCCGGGGTTGCATTCCACACCCGGAACAACGGCTCCGCCAGAAACAGCACGAACAACAAGCGCATCACCTGCAGTGCCGTCACCAGCGGCACCGACAGCTGCAGGGTCTCTGCCGTCAGGCTCATCTCGGCAATCCCGCCCGGCATCATCCCTAGCGTCAGCGAACGCAAATCCAGCCCGCTCATCACGCTCAATACCCAGGCCGCACTGCCGGCAATCGCCATGCACAACGCCGTGGCCACCAGGGTACGCCCAAGGAACCAGGGTGCGCGGCGGAAGAACGCCCGGTTGAAGTGGCAGGCCAGGCCGCTGCCGATCAGCCACTGGCCGATCTGGCTGGCGCCATTGGGCAGGGCAATCTGCAGGTTGCCGGCAAGGCTCACCGTCGCTGCCACCAGCAATGGCCCGAACAACCACGGGTTGGGCTGGCGCAAACGCTGCCAGAGCAACGCAGCGGCAATGCCCAGCGGGGCAATCAATGCCAGCCAGCCCCAGTTCACGCTGCCGGTGTGATTCAACGGCACCCCGTCACCCAGCAGGAACTTGAACAGCGCCGGCACGCACAGTACCACCGCCAGTACGCGCAGGCTCTGCGCCGCCGCCACCTGGCTGAGCACTGCGCCATTGCGCGCGCCAAGGTTGACCATCTCCCCCGAACCGCCCGGCATGCTGGCGAAGAACGCAGTGGCACGATCCTCACCGCTGCGCCGCAGCAGCCATACGCTGATCACGCTGGACAGGGTGGTGAACAGTGCGCCGAAGAAGATCAGCGCGAAATGGCTGGCCACCTGCTCGATCACCGCCGGGGTGAAGTGCAGGCCAATGCCGATGCCGATGATCCACTGCCCGCACTTGCGGCCATTGGGGATTTCCGGCAGCTGCCAGCGTGTCAGGCAGCGTACCAGGATGATCGCCAGCAGCGAGCCGACCATCCACGGCAAAGGCCAGCCGACCTTGCTGGCGGCAAAACCGCCAGCAAGGCCGACCAGCCCGGTTGCGACAAACAACGGCAACCAGCGATCAGGCATCGGCCATCGCCCGGCGCTGCAGGCTGCGTTTGCGCCAGATGCGCAGCAGCGGCAGGGTCAGCATGCAAAGGGTCAGTACCCACACCGACATGCTGATCGGGCTCGACCAGAGGATGCCCAGTTCGCCGTTGGAGATCGACAGCGCCCGGCGCAGGTTCTGCTCCATCAGCCCTCCGAGGATGAAGCCGAGCAGAATCGGCGACAGCGGGAAGTCCAGCTTGCGCAGGATATAGCCCATGATGCCGATGCCGACCATCAGGAACAGGTCGAAGGTGGTGGCATGCACGGCATACACGCCGATCGCCGTGATGATGGCGATCACCGGCACCAGCGCCCAGTTCGGCACGGCGAGGATGCGGGTGAAGATGCGGATCATCGGGATGTTGAGGATCACCAGCATGATGTTGGCGATGAACAGCGAGGCGATCAGGCCCCAGACGATGTCTGGCTGCTGTTCGAACAACAGTGGGCCAGGGGTGATGTTGTACAGGGTCAGTGCGCCGATCATCACCGCGGTGGTGCCCGAGCCGGGTACGCCCAGGGTCAGCATCGGTACCAGGGCGCCGCAGCAGGAGGCGCCAATGGCGGTTTCCGGGGCGGCCAGGCCACGGGCGTCGCCCTTGCCGAATTGGCCTTTTTCACCTGCCAGGCGTTTTTCGGTCATGTAGGCCACGGCACTCGCCAGTGTTGCACCGGCACCTGGCAGCACACCCATGATGAAGCCCAGCAGGCCGCAGCGGATATTGACCATGAACACCGACGCCGCTTCCTTGAGGTTGAACAGCATGCGCCCGGTGGCCTTGACCGCCTGGTGGCCATGGTGGGTCTTTTCCAGCAGCAGGAGGATTTCGCTGATGGAGAACAGGCCCAGCACCAGCACCACAAACTGGATGCCGTCGGCCAGGTGCACGCTGTCGCCGGTGAAGCGGTACACGCCACTGTTGGCATCGATACCGACTGCCGACAGGAACAGGCCGATCAGTGCGGCAATGAAGGTTTTCAACGGCTTGTCGCCGGCCATGCCGCCAAGGGCGACGATGGCGAACACCATCAGCACGAAGTACTCCGCCGGGCCGAAGGCGATTGCCCATTTCGCCAGCAGCGGGGCGAACAGCACCATGCCGCAGGTGGCAATCAGCGCACCGATGAACGAACTCCAGGCCGACAGCGACAGCGCGACGCCCGCCAGGCCATTGCGGGCCATCGGGTAGCCGTCGAGGGTGGTCATTACCGTCGAGGCTTCGCCGGGGATGTTGAGCAGGATCGAACTGATGCGCCCACCGTACTCGCAGCCCAGGTACACCGCCGCCAGCAGGATCAGCGCCGATTCCGGCGGCAGGCCGAGGGCGAAGGCGATGGGGATCAGCAGGGCCACGCCGTTGATCGGGCCCAGGCCCGGCAGCAGGCCGACCACGGTACCGATCAGCGTGCCGGACAGGGCGGTGACCAGGTTGTAGGGGGACAGGGCGACGCCGAAGCCCTGGCCCAGGTAGCTCAAGGTATCCATGTGTCAGTTCTCCAGTGCGCTCAGCAGGCCAAGGGGCAGGGGCACGTCCATGACGCGGTCGAACAGCCAGTAGAGGAACAGGCTCATGCCCGCCACCACGATGAAGCTGTGCAGCCAGCGGCCGCCGTACAGGCGGGCCATGGGCACGCCGACCAGGATGGCGCTGAGGATGAAGCCCAGGGCTTCGAAGGTGCTGGCGAAAACGATCAGCAGGCCGACGCAGGCGGCGATCTTGGTCAGGGTTTCACGGTCCAGTTCCGGCTCGTCGTCCTTGCGCACGATGGGCGTGGGGCGGAACACCAGGTACAGCAGGCCCAGGCCCATCAGGCCGAGCATCAACAGCGGGTAGGCGCGCGGGCCCACCGGTTCATAGGAAAACGCCGCCTGGTAAGGCCAGGCCATCACGGCCAGGGCGGCGCACACCGCCAGCAGGGCCAGGGCGAAGATGCGTTGCAGGATCATCAGAGAGTCCTCGTTGGGATCGCTCAAGCGAGATGCAAATCCTGTGGGAGCGGCCTTGCGTCGCGATCGGGCGCGAAGCGGCCGCAAACCTGCCACTGCGATCTGTCTGAAGCATCGCATCGGCTGATACAGGGGCCGCCGTGCGGCCCATCGCGGCACAAGGCCGCTCCCACAGGGATTGTGGTGACTCCGGCCAGTGTTACTGGATCAGGCCAAATTCCCTGGCCAGCGCCTTGTAGTCAGCCACTTGCTTCTTCACATAGCCGTCCAGCTCTTCGCCGGTCATGGCGAACGGGAACAGCTCGCGCTGGTCACGCAGCTTGGCGAAGTCTTCCGAGGCCAGCATCTTGTCGAACGACTGCTTCCACCAGGCGTAATCCTCGTCGCTCACCTTTGGCCCCAGGTAGAAGCCGCGCACCACTGGCCAGACGATGTCGTAGCCCTGTTCCTTGGCGGTGGGGATGTCTTTCATCTCGGGCTCGTCCAGGCGCTTTTCCGAGAACACCGCGAGGATGCGCATGTTGCCGCTCTGAATGTGTGGCATGGAGTCGGAGATGTCGGTCGAGCCGACCTGGATATGCCCGCCCAGCAACGCCGTGGCAATTTCGCCGCCGCCTTCCAGCGCCACGTAGCGCAGGTCGCGCGGGTTGATGCCGGCGGCCTTGGCGATCAGCGCCGTCTGCATCCAGTCCTGGCTACCCACGGTGCCGCCAGAGCCGATCACCACCTTGCTCGGGTCTTTTTTCAGCGCTGCGACCAGGTCGTCGAGGGTCTTGTAGGGCGAGTCGCTCTTCACCGCGATGGCGCCGTAGCTGGTGCCGACGGCGGCCAGCCATTTCACGGCGTTCTCGTCGAAGCGGCCGAACTTGCCCTGGGCCAGGTTCAGCAACGAGCCGCTGGACCAGGCCACCAGGGTGCCGGCATCGGCCGGGCGCTGGGCGACCACGGCGTTGTAGGCCACCGCGCCGACACCACCGGGCATGTAGGTGACGCGCATCGGCTTGCTGAGAATCTTCTCCTGCACCAGGGCGCTTTGTACCAGCTTGCAGGTCAGGTCGAAGCCACCACCGGGCGAGGCGGGGGCAATGCATTCGGGGCGTTTAGGTTCGGCAGCGAGGGCGTTGCCGGCCAGCAGCAGGCAGCCGGTAGCGAGGACGAGGCGGCGCAGTGAAAAGGTCATCGTCAATCTCCGTGAGCGTTGTTGTTATCAAGTTATCGCTATGGGGTTACCACAGCGCCACGCTGTAGCTCACCAGCAGCCGTACCTCGTCCGCGTCGCGGGCGAAGTTGGAGCGGAAGGTGGCGTTGCGCAGGCGCACGGCGACGTTCTTCAACGGGCCGCTTTGTACCACGTACTTCAGTTCGGTGTTGCGCTCCCACTCCTTGCCCTCGCCACCGGCGGCGCGGCTGACGTTGTCGCCGCTGATGTAGCGGGTCATGAAGGTCAGGCCGGGTACGCCGAGTGCGGCAAAGTTGTAGTCGTAGCGCGCTTGCCAGGAGCGCTCGTCGGCGCCGGCGAAGTCGTTGATCTGGACGAAGTTGACCAGGTACGGGTCGGCACCATCGACGTACGGGAAGGCGCTGTCGCCGGACAGCTGCTGCCAGGCGGCGCTGACCTTGTGCCCGCCCAGGGCGTAGCTGAGCATGCCGTTGACAGTGGTGTTGTCGATGTTGCCGGCCTTGGCGGCGCCGGCGTCGTCACTCACGGCCAGGCGCAGGTCGGCGCCGAAGGTACCCGGGCCCCACGGCTGGGTGGCGACCATGCCGATGAAGTGCTGGCGGTAGATATCGTCGAGCTGGGCAAAGTGGTAGCTGCCGGTGATGCGATCGGTGAACTGGTAGTCGAGGCCGGCCAGGTCCAGGTTGTCGGCGCTGAACGAGCCACCGAAACGGCCGTTCTTGTTGTTCAGGGCCAGGTCTTCCCAGTTGGTGTCGTTGCGGTCCTTGGCCTTGTCCAGTCGGCCGCCGGTGAAGGTCAGGCCCTTGACCTCCTTGGAGGTGAGCAGGCCACCTTCGAAGGTTTGCGGCAGGATGCGCCCGTCGTTGGGCTGCAGGGTCGGCAGTTCGGGGATCAGGGTGCCGATCTTCAGTTCGGTCTGCGACACCTTCACCTTGCCGGTCAGGCCGAGCTTGGAGTATTCGTCGGCGGCCTTGCCGTCATCGTGGGTCGGCAGCAGGCCGGTGTCGGTGCGGTCGGGGCTGGAGTCGAGCTTGATGCCGAGCATGCCCAGCGCATCCAGGCCGAAGCCCACGGTGCCATCGGTGTAGCCAGACTCGAAGTTGAGCATGAAGCCCTGGGCCCACTCGTCGCGCTTGGATTGCTGCGCACTGGTGCCGTCGCGGAAGTCGCGGTTGAAGTACATGTTGCGGGTTTCGAAGGTGGCCGTGCTGTCTTCGAAGAAGGCGGCCTGGCTCAGCGGGGCGACACCGGCAAGCGCGAGGGCGCTGGCGATGGCGGAGGGGCGTGCGGCAAAGGGACGGGTAGGCGCAAACGCCTGCGGCTGCAATGACAGCATCACTGATGGCTCCGTTTATTGTTCTTATTCGTTGCACCTTGCTGGTGCTTTTTTCGGCGCGAAGGGCGACCGTGGTGCGATGCTAGGTAACCAACCTTTCGCTAACCTTTCAGCGTGAAAGGTTTGTCGACAGGGGCTTCACAGGCCTGCCGACAGCGGTACACTCCGCGCCACCGTCCCACCCGAGCAGGGAGATTCCGATGCGTGTGCTGCTGGTCGAAGACCACCTGCAACTGGCCGAAAGCGTGGCCCAGGCCTTGAAGAGCCATGGCCTGACCGTTGATGTGCTGCATGACGGCGTGGCCGCCGACCTGGCCCTGGCCAGCGAGGAATACGCCGTGGCAGTGCTGGATGTCGGCTTGCCGCGCATGGACGGCTTCGAGGTGCTGGCGCGCTTGCGTGGCCGTGGCAAGACCCTGCCGGTGCTGATGCTGACCGCGCGCAGCGACGTCAAGGACCGGGTCCACGGTCTTAACCTGGGCGCCGACGACTACCTGGCCAAACCGTTCGAGCTGACCGAGCTGGAAGCACGGGTCAAGGCCCTGCTGCGCCGCAGCGTGCTCGGTGGCGAGCGCCAGCAACGCTGCGGGCCGCTGGTGTACGACCTGGACACCCGGCGCTTCACGCTGGGTGGCGACAACCTGACCCTGACCTCACGCGAGCAAAGCGTACTGGAAGCGCTGATCGCCCGTCCGGGCCGGGTGATGAGCAAGGAGCAACTGGCCGCCCAGGTGTTCGGCCTGGATGAAGAGGCTAGCCCCGACGCCATCGAAATCTACATCCACCGCCTGCGCAAGAAGCTCGACGGCCAGCCGGTGGCCATTGTCACCTTTCGTGGCCTGGGCTACCTGCTCGAGCACCGCGATGCGTGACAACGGCAGCCTGCGCGGGCGCTTGCTCGGCAACCTGGCCTTGCTGCTGGTGGTGCTGATGCTGGCCAGCGGCCTGAGCGCCTACTGGAACGGTCGCGAGGCTGCCGACACTGCCTACGACCGGACCCTGCTGGCCTCGGCGCGGACCATTGCCGCGGGCCTGTCCCAGCGGGATGGTTCGCTGAGCGCGGATGTGCCCTACGTGGCCCTGGACACCTTCGCCTACGACAGTGCCGGGCGCATCTACTACCAGGTGCTGGACATCCAGCAGCGGCTGATTTCCGGTTACGAGAACCTGCCAGCGCCGCCGCCGGGCACGCCACGTACCGACGACTATCCGGCGTTGGCGCGGTTCTACAACGCCACCTATCTGGGCCAGGACGTGCGCGTGGTCAGCCTGCTGAAGCCAGTGAGCGAGCCGAACATGAACGGCATGGCGGAAATCCGTGTGGCCGAAACCGAGGAAGCGCGGATACGCATGGCCCGTGGTTTGATGGCCGACACCCTGCTGCGCCTGGGCATGCTGGCGCTGGGCGCGCTGGTGATGGTGTGGTTTGCCGTGAGTGCCGCGTTGCGGCCGCTGGAGCGCCTGCGCACCGCGGTGGAAGAGCGCCAGCCGGACGACCTGCGGGCCTTGCCGGTGGTGCAGGTGCAGCGTGAGCTGAGCCCGCTGGTGCGGGCTTTGAACCACTTCACCGAGCGTTTGCGCGGCCAGTTCGAGCGCCAGGCGCAGTTCATTGCCGATGCAGCCCACGAGTTGCGCACACCACTGGCCGCGCTGAAGGCGCGGATCGAGTTGGGCTTGCGTTCGGCCGAGCCGCAGGAGTGGCGGCAGACGCTGGAGGCTGCCGCCCAGGGCACTGATCGGCTGACCCACCTGGCCAACCAGTTGCTGTCGCTGGCGCGGGTCGAGAACGGCGCCCGGGCGATTGCCGAAGGCGGCGCGCAGCGCCTGGACCTGGGCCAGTTGGCTCGTGAGCTGGGCATGGCGATGGCACCGCTGGCGCACAAGCGCGGGGTAGCGCTGGCCCTGGAGGCCGAGGCGCCGGTGTGGCTGAAGGGTGAGCCGACGCTGCTCAACGAGCTGTTGAGCAACCTGGTGGACAATGCCCTGGCCCATACGCCGGCGGGCGGCAACGTGATCTTGCGGGTGCTGGCGCCGGCGGTGCTGGAGGTGGAGGACGACGGGCCGGGGATTCCCGAGGCCGAGCGTGAGCGGGTGTTCGAGCGCTTCTACCGGCGCAGTGCGCAGGGCAGTGGGCTTGGCCTGGCGATCGTTGGCGAGATCTGCCGGGCGCACCTGGCGCAGGTGAGCCTGCATGACGGTGCGAAGGGCGGGTTGCGGGTGCGGGTGAGTTTTATCGCGGATTGATGTGTTGCCTGTACCGGCCCTTTCGCGGGTAAACCCGCTCCCACAGGGACCGCGCCGCTGCTGAAGGCTGCGCTATACCCGCGAAGAGGCCGGCACAGGCTGACACCGGTCAGCGCAACATGCTCCGCGCCTCGATCAGTTCATCCACTTCCAGCTCGGTACCAAACGGCAAGCCCAGGTGGCGGTATGCCGGTAGTGCCGCCAGCGGCCGGTGGCGCCCGGGCTGGCTGATACAGCGGGCGATCTGCACGATGTCGATGTAGTCGATCTTGCCGGTCTGTCGGTCCAGGTCCTGTACCTGGCTCGGCAGATTGACCAGTTGCTCCGGAAACTCCCAGGCCTTGAGGATCTTGTCGCCCAGCACCGGCTGGATCTGCTCGATCACATAATGCAGGCACACCGGGTCGGACAGCAGTTCGTTGTGCTCTTCGGCATAGATCAGCACCGGCAGCGCGCCAATCTGGTTGACCAGCCCGCCGAGGGTGGCCTGGTCGGGCTTGAGTTGCGTGTACCGGCGGCAGATTTCGTAGCTGATACCCGCCACATCCAGGCTGTTGGCCCAGATGTCGCGCAGTTTTTGCTCAACCGCCGGCGCGCGGGCATGGAAAATCTGCTCGATCACCAGGCCAATGGCCAGGTTGCAGCTGTAGTTGATGCCCAGCCGCGTGATGGCGGTGTGCAGGTCGGTGACCTCGACCGCCGCGCGCAGCAGCGGGCTGTTGACGACCTTGATCAGGCGCGCTGAAAGGGCCGCATCGCGACCGATCACCTTGCTCAGGGCCGCTACGCTGATCTCGCTGTCTTCCGCTGCCTCGCGGATGCTCAAGGCAACCTCGGGCAGGGTCGGCAGGACCAGGTCATCCTTTTCGATGGCATCGAGCAACTGTGCTTGAACCATCTCGGCCAGCTTGTTCATGGGCGTGTCTACCGCAGTGGTGGTGCGGCCCCGCCACGTCGGCGGGGCAGGCTGGTCAGCGTTGGATTTCCCGGTCGCGGTCCAGTTCGTAGGGCAGGGTCAGCACCTGCAGGCGCGGGCCTTCAAGGCTGCCCAGGTGCAGGTTGTCGTCTTCCACCGCTTCGGCGCTGAGCACCGCGAGCAGTTCGCAGCCTGTGCCGTTGCCGGCAGCCATGACCACTTCACCGACCGACGAACCATGGGTGGGCGAGAAGATCTCGGCGCCCGGGGCCGGAATGGCCTGCTGGTCCAGTGCCAGGCGGTACTGGCGGCGCTTGAGTTTGCCCAGGTACTGCATGCGCGCAACAATTTCCTGGCCGGTGTAGCAGCCTTTCTTGAAGCTGACGCCGTCCACGGCCTGCAGGTTGATCATCTGCGGGATGAACAGCTCGCGGGTCGGCCCCATGACCTGGCCGATCCCGGCACGAATCTGCCCCAGCAGCCAGTCGTTGAGGCTGCCTTCGGGCAATGCGGCGGCCAGCGCCTGGCGAATGCTGGCGGCGTTCTCCGCCGGCACCCACAGCTCCACGCGGCCAGCGGACACGGCAATGGCGATCAACCCGTCGTGGCGCACGGTGCTGCCAGCTGCTGCAGGCACATCGAGCCCCAGCGCCTGCAGCGCCGCATCGCCGCCTTGCAGGCCGAAGCGTGCCCAGGCAGCGCTTTCATCGGTCAGCGTGGCCTTGGAGAACACGGCGTACTTCTTCAGGTCTGCCAGCTGGGCGTCGAGCAGCTCGCTGGCCATGGCCAGCAGGTAGCCGTTGCCTTCGGGCAGGATGCGGAAACTCGACTGCATGCGCCCCTTGACCATGCAGCGGGCGCCGAGGCTGGCGTGTTCCTGGCTGAGGTAGTTGATGTTGCAGGTCAGCTGGCCCTGCAGGAACTTGCCTGCATCGGAGCCGCGGACGGCGAGGATGCCCTCGTGGGACAGGGGGCAGAAGAAAGCGGAATCGGCCATGGGTCATCGCGGTGGCTAAAGACTGGCGGCCATCATAGAACGCCGGTAACAAAATAGGTAGGTGACTAGACCAACGCCCGGTGTCGCTTCGCTCGCCTGGCTGTATACTGGCGGGCCATTCGAGGAGGGCCCCATGGTCGAACAAACTGAACTCAACCGGCTTTTCTGGCACAGCCGCCGCGGCATGCTGGAACTGGACGTACTGCTGGTGCCTTTCACCCAGGAAGTCTACCCCACGCTCAACGAGACCGACCGCGAACTCTACGTGCGTCTGTTGAGCTGCGAGGATCAGGACATGTTCGGCTGGTTCATGGAGCGCACCGAGTCCGAAGACCCGGAGCTGCAGCGCATGGTCCGCATCATCCTGGACCGTGTTCAGCCCAAGTGAGTGCTTCGAGTGCCGCTGGCAAGGCTCGCGCCTGCTGCTGGCGGCCTACCTGGGTTGCCAGGTACTGGCGTGGTTCGCCGTATGGGCGAGCCCGCTGCCCGGGTGGTTGGCCCTTGCTGTTGTCGCTACCTGTATTGCCCACGCTGGCTGGGCCATTCCCCGACGTATTTTGCTGACGCATGAACATGCTGTTGTTGGCTTGCGCCGTGATGTGCGCGGTTGGCAGGTGTTCAGCCGTGCCCGTGGCTGGCAGCCGGTGCGCTTGTGCCGGGACAGTGTGGCGTTGCCAGGGCTTGTAGTGTTGCGCTTTGTGCGAGCGGGGTGCTGGTTGGGGCGGAGCCAATGCGTACCGCGTGATGCGTTGGGGGCTGATGAGCACCGGCGCTTGCGGGTGCGGCTGAAGTTCAGCCGGCGCAGGTGGGCAGAGGTGAGCCGGGCATAGCGTCATACCGAGTTGGCTTCTTCGCGGGCTTGCCCGCTCCCACAGGTACTGCGCAAGACTGCAAGGCAGTGGAGTTCCTGTGGGAGCGGGCGAGCCCGCGAAGAAGGTGACGCCGATTTCAGAGCGGGCTTAGAATGGTGTCCTTGGCCTCGTCCAGCATCCCCGGGTAATCCAGGGTGTAATGCAGCCCGCGGCTTTCTTTGCGCTGCATGGCCGACAGGATCATCAGCTCGGCCACCTGCGCCAGGTTGCGCAATTCGATCAGGTCGCGGCTGACCTTGTAGTTGCTATAGAACTCATCGATTTCGTCCAGCAGCAGGCGAATGCGGTGCTGCGCTCGCTGCAGGCGCTTGCTGGTGCGCACGATGCCGACGTAGTCCCACATGAAGCGCCGCAGTTCGTCCCAGTTGTGCGCAATGATCACATCCTCGTCCGAGTCGGTGACCTGGCTGGCATCCCAGCCGGGCAGGGCCTTGGGCATGGCCACTTCATCCAGGTGCGCCTGGATGTCGGACGCAGCGGCACGGCCATAGACAAAGCATTCCAGCAGCGAGTTGCTGGCCATGCGGTTGGCACCGTGCAGGCCGGTGAAGCTGGTTTCGCCAATGGCGTACAGGCCCGGCACGTCGGTGTGGCCACGGTCGTCGACCATCACCCCGCCGCAGGTGTAGTGCGCCGCCGGTACCACCGGGATCGGCTGGCGAGTGATGTCGATGCCAAACGCCAGGCAACGCTCGTACACGGTGGGGAAGTGGCTCTTGATGAAGTCGACCGGTTTGTGGGTGATGTCCAGGTATACGCAGTCCACGCCCAGGCGCTTCATCTCGTGGTCGATGGCGCGGGCGACGATGTCGCGCGGGGCCAGTTCTTCACGCGGGTCGAAGCGTGGCATGAAACGCTCACCATTGGGCAAGCGCAGGAGCGCGCCTTCGCCGCGCAGGGCTTCGGTGATCAGGAAGCTCTTGGCCTGTGGATGGTACAGGCAGGTCGGGTGAAACTGGTTGAACTCCAGGTTCGCCACCCGGCAGCCGGCCCGCCAGGCCATGGCGATGCCGTCGCCGCAGGCGCCATCGGGGTTGCTGGTATACAGGTAGACCTTGGCCGCGCCGCCAGTAGCCAGCACGGTGAAGCGCGCGCCGAAGGTGTCCACTTCGCCGGTGTTGCGGTCGAGCACGTAGGCGCCCAGGCAGCGCTCGCCGGGCAGGCCGAGGCGGCGTTCGGTGATCAGGTCGACCGCCACGCGTTGCTCCAGTAACTGGATGTTCGGGCGTTTGCGGGCCTGCTCCAGCAGCGTGGTGAAGATGGCTGCACCGGTGGCGTCGGCGGCGTGGATGATACGTCGGTGGCTATGGCCGCCTTCGCGGGTCAGGTGGAACTCGAAGCCGCCGTCGTCGACGCTGTAGTGCTCGTCGCGGGTAAAGGGCACGCCTTGCTCGATCAACCACTCGATGGCTTCGCGGCTGTGCTCGACGGTAAAGCGCACCGCCTCTTCATGGCACAGACCGCCGCCGGCATTGAGCGTGTCCTCCACATGCGACTGCACGGTATCGGTATTGTCCAGTACCGCCGCGACACCGCCCTGGGCCCAGAAGGTCGAGCCGTTGGCCAGATCGCCCTTGCTGAGTACGGCGACTCGCAGGTGGCTGGGGAGGTTCAGTGCCAGGCTGAGACCGGCGGCGCCGCTGCCGATCACCAGGACATCATGTTGGAATTGTTGGCTCATGTCGGGACACTAGTATTCTTTGGAAGGGGCGCGGCACAATAGTCACGCGCCGATGGCATTGTGAAACTATCGTTAAAGCTGGCCGGGTTGCCTTTATAGCAGCCCCGGGTGGCCAATTTCCATGCCACTTGCCTGGTCGCGACAACCTTTGTGGGAACTTTCCGACATGGCCGGAAATCCTATGAAGGCTGCCCACGCGCCACAACATGCCGCGGCGACGCAGGGTGGCAGGCCCGTCCTGGCTGTCCCTGCGTACTCGAAACCTGATTATCGACGTAGCCGGCCGTGACCGCGCCGCGTCTTCCGTGCAAGCCGACCAAGGGCTGCAGGAAACTTGCTTGGAGGGGAGAACTTTTGCGCAAAGCCCGAGTCTATGGTTGCAAGCCTGAACGATGGCCGTTGCAGCGCTCCTTCGAGTTCACTGAGGAGTGTTCATGCTAACCCAGGAAGAGGATCAGCAGCTTGTAGAGCGCGTTCAGCGCGGTGACAGGCGAGCGTTCGATCTGTTGGTGCTGAAGTATCAGCACAAGATTCTCGGGTTGATCGTGCGGTTCGTTCACGACACCCACGAGGCCCAGGATGTAGCACAGGAAGCCTTCATCAAGGCCTACCGTGCGCTTGGCAACTTCCGCGGAGACAGTGCGTTCTATACGTGGCTGTACCGCATCGCCATCAACACGGCGAAGAACTACCTGGTGTCCCGTGGAAGACGGCCGCCAGACAGCGATGTGAGCTCCGAGGATGCGGAGTTTTATGACGGCGATCATGGTCTCAAGGATCTCGAGTCCCCAGAACGCTCCTTGTTGCGGGATGAAATCGAAGGCACCGTCCATCGCACCATCCAGCAGCTGCCTGAAGACCTGCGCACGGCACTGACCCTGCGCGAGTTCGACGGGCTGAGTTACGAAGACATTGCCAGTGTCATGCAATGTCCGGTGGGTACCGTGCGCTCTCGAATCTTCCGCGCTCGGGAGGCCATAGACAAAGCCCTGCAACCTTTGCTGCAGGAAACCTGAGACAGCGGCGACAGCCAAGAGAGGAACCGCCATGAGTCGTGAAGCTTTGCAGGAATCGCTGTCCGCGGTGATGGATAACGAAGCGGACGAGCTTGAACTGCGTCGGGTGTTGAACGCCGTAGACGATGCTGAAACCCGTGCCACCTGGTCGCGTTACCAGGTTGCCCGCGCAGCCATGCACAAGGAGCTGCTGCTGCCTAACCTGGATATCGCCTCGGCGGTGTCTGCAGCGCTGGCTGACGAAGCCGTGCCGGCCAAGGTCAAGAAAGGCCCATGGCGCAGCATTGGCCGCCTGGCGGTAGCTGCCTCGGTCACTCTGGCGGTGCTGGCTGGTGTACGCATGTACAACCAGGACGAGATCACTGGCGCCGAGCTGGCTGCCCAGCAACCTGCCCAGCAAGGCCTGAGTGTGCCACAAGCGCAAGGCCCAGCCGTTTTGGCAGGCTATAGTGAGAGCAGTGAGCAACCGACCGGGCCGATGGCCAACGGCGTGCTGCAGAACCAGGCCGGCTGGGATCAGCGTCTGCCAGGCTACCTGCGCCAGCATGCTCAGGAATCTGCGCTCAAGGGCACTGAAACCGCATTGCCGTATGCCCGCGCCGCCAGCCTGGAAAACCGTTAAGTAAGGAGGATCATGCGCGCGCTACCTCTCCTGTCGCTGCTGATTGGCAGCTGCATGACGGTGCCAGCATTGGCGGCCAATTCCTCGCCCGAGGCGAGCGAGTGGCTGAACAAGCTGGCACAGGCCGAGCAAAAGCAGAGCTACCAGGGCTCTTTTGTCTACGAACGCAATGGCAGCTTCTCTTCCCACGAGATCTGGCACAGGGTCGACGACGGCAAGGTCAGCGAGCGGCTGTTGCAGCTCGATGGCGCCGCCCAGGAAATCGTGCGCGTGGATGGCAAGGCAGAGTGCGTCAGCGGGGCCTTGGCAAGTGGTGTTACGACACCCCCGGACGCCGCGCCGCGTGTGCTTGATCCGCTGAAACTGATGGGCTGGTATGACTTGAGCGTGGCGGGCAAGTCACGGGTCGCCGGGCGCGATGCCGTGATCGTGACGCTCACCCCGCGCGACCAGCATCGCTATGCCTTCGAATTGCACCTGGACCGTTCTACCGGCCTGCCGCTGCGCTCATTGATGATCAATGACAAGGGGCAGTTGCTGGAGCGCTTCCAGATGACCCGCCTCGAAACCGACGAGCTGCCCAGCGACGATGACCTGCGCCCCAGCGCTGCGTGCAAGCCGGTGCAGCAGGTGGCTGCTGCCGGTAATGACAGGGTCGTCGGCTGGCGTTCGGACTGGCTGCCGCCAGGCTTCGAGTTGGTCAACAGCTCGGTACGCCGCGATCCGAAGCATGACAGCACGGTCAGCAGCCTGATGTATGACGATGGCCTGGCGCGCTTCTCGGTATTCCTCGAACCGGTGAAGGATGAGGGGGGTACTGACATGCGTACCCAGCTTGGCCCGACTTCGGCGGTTTCGCGTCGGCTGAACACGCCAAAGGGCAGGGTAATGGTCACTGTGGTCGGCGAAATTCCGCTGGGTACCGCAGAGCGCGTGGCGCTGTCGATGCGCCCTCAGGATGACCAGGCGCGCCAGTGATGGTGCGCTTTTGCGGGCCTGGTGTGCGGGCCATGCCAAGGCGCGCAGGCATGCCGCTGAAATGAAATTAAAGCATTGTCATTTGCAATCCTTCGGCAAATTTTCTATAGGTCAGGCTTCTTGGAGCCTGGCCTTTCCTGCTTTGCGCAGGGGCCTTTCTAAACTACCGCTCGTTGTGACGGGAGCCGTATGTCAATACCACGCTTGAAATCCTACCTATCGATGTTCGCCGCCGTGCTGATGCTCGGCCAGGTGCTCAGCGCCCAGGCCGAGGAAGCCCTGCCGGACTTCACTACCCTGGTCGAGCAGGCCTCGCCAGCCGTGGTCAACATCAGTACCAAGCAGAAGCTGCCGGACCGCCGCATGGCCGCCGGGCAGATGCCCGACCTGGAAGGCCTGCCGCCGATGTTCCGCGAGTTCTTCGAGCGCAACATGCCGCAGCAGCCGCGCTCGCCGCGTGGCGACCGCCAGCGCGAGGCCCAGTCGCTGGGTTCGGGCTTCATCATTTCCAGCGATGGCTACGTGCTGACCAACAACCACGTGGTAGCCGATGCCGACGAGATCATCGTCCGCCTGTCGGACCGCAGCGAGCTGCAGGCCAAGCTGGTCGGCACCGACCCGCGCACCGACGTGGCCCTGCTCAAGGTCGAGGGCAAGAACCTGCCGACCGTCAAGCTGGGTGACTCCGAGAAACTCAAGGTGGGCGAGTGGGTGCTGGCCATCGGTTCGCCGTTCGGCTTCGACCATTCGGTGACCAAAGGTATCGTCAGCGCCAAGGGCCGTACCCTGCCTAACGACACCTACGTACCGTTCATCCAGACCGACGTGGCCATCAACCCGGGCAACTCCGGTGGCCCGCTGTTCAACATGAACGGTGAAGTGGTGGGTATCAACTCGCAGATCTTCACCCGTTCCGGCGGTTTCATGGGCCTGTCGTTCGCCATCCCGATCGACGTGGCGATCGACGTTTCCAATCAGCTGAAGAAAGACGGCAAGGTCAGCCGCGGCTGGCTGGGCG
Organism: Pseudomonas sp. 43(2021); assembly: GCF_017490805.1. Classification (NCBI taxonomy): domain Bacteria; kingdom Pseudomonadati; phylum Pseudomonadota; class Gammaproteobacteria; order Pseudomonadales; family Pseudomonadaceae; genus Pseudomonas; species Pseudomonas sp. 43(2021). The sequence continues at coordinate 129,094 of NZ_JAFGYJ010000014.1, read as the reverse complement.
TGGTGATCCAGGAGGTCAACAAGGACCTGGCTGAATCGTTCGGCCTGGACAAGCCGGCTGGCGCCCTGGTGGCCCAGGTGCTGGAAAACGGCCCGGCGGCCAAGGGCGGCCTGCAGGTGGGTGACGTGATCCTGAGCATGAACGGCCAGCCGATCATCATGTCGGCCGACCTGCCGCATCTGGTCGGCAGCCTCAAGGATGGTGAAAAGGCCAAGCTGGAGATCATTCGCAACGGCAAGCGCCAGAACCTCGACATCAGCGTTGGCGCACTGCCGGACGACGATGCCGACATCGCTGCCGGCGCCGAAGGCAGCGCCGAGCGCAGCAGCAACCGCCTGGGCGTTTCGGTAGCCGATCTGACCGCCGAGCAGAAGAAAGCCCTGGAGCTCAAGGGTGGCGTGGTCATCAAGGAAGTCCAGGATGGCCCGGCTGCGATGATCGGCCTGCGCCCGGGTGACGTCATCAGCCACCTGAACAACCAGGCCATCGGTTCGGCCAAGGAATTCACCGAAATCGCCAAGGAACTGCCGAAGAACCGTTCGGTGTCGATGCGCGTGCTGCGTCAGGGCCGTGCCAGCTTCATTACCTTCAAGCTGGCTGAATAAGCGGCTTCGCAAGGAGAAAAGGGGCAGCTTCGGCTGCCCTTTTTCATGAAAGTTCACAATTCAGGGGCCAATGCTGTGTACAGCCCGATAGAGGAATCTCCCATATCCCGGCAGCTTAAGGTACAATTCCCGGCTATTTTTCGGCGGGCGTCCGGCTCGCAGCCTTTTCGAGTGTTGACCCGTGAGTGATTTGAGTCATATCCGCAATTTCTCCATCATCGCCCACATCGACCATGGCAAGTCGACGCTGGCCGACCGTTTCATCCAGATGTGCGGTGGCCTGTCGGCACGCGAGATGGAAGCCCAGGTGCTCGATTCCATGGACCTGGAGCGTGAGCGCGGTATCACCATCAAGGCCCACAGCGTCACGCTCAACTACAAGGCGCAGGACGGCAAGGTCTACCAGCTGAACTTCATCGATACCCCCGGCCACGTCGACTTCACCTACGAAGTCTCGCGCTCGCTGGCGGCCTGTGAAGGCGCGCTGCTGGTGGTGGACGCCGGCCAGGGCGTCGAGGCCCAGTCCGTGGCCAACTGCTACACCGCCATCGAGCAGGGCCTGGAGGTCATGCCGGTACTGAACAAAATGGACCTGCCCCAGGCCGACCCGGATCGCGTCAAGGACGAGATCGAGAAGATCATCGGCATCGACGCCACCGACGCCGTGGCCTGCAGTGCCAAGAGCGGCATGGGCGTGGACGAGGTGCTCGAGCGCCTGGTGCAGACCATCCCCGCGCCGGAAGGCGATATCGAGGCGCCGCTGCAGGCGCTGATCATCGACTCCTGGTTCGACAACTACCTGGGCGTGGTCTCGCTGGTGCGCGTGCGCCACGGCCGCGTCAAGAAAGGCGACAAGATCCTGGTCAAGTCCACCGGCAAGGTGCACCTGGTCGACAGCGTGGGCGTGTTCACCCCGAAACACACCCAGACCGCCGACCTGAAAGCCGGCGAAGTGGGCTTCATCATCGCCAGCATCAAGGACATTCACGGTGCCCCGGTCGGTGACACCCTGACCCTGTCCAGCACCCCTGAGGTCGAGGTGCTGCCAGGCTTCAAGAAGATCCAGCCGCAGGTTTACGCCGGCCTGTTCCCGGTCAGCTCCGACGACTTCGAGGACTTCCGCGATGCGCTGCAGAAGCTGACCCTGAACGACTCGTCGCTGCAATACATGCCGGAAAGCTCCGACGCCCTGGGCTTCGGCTTCCGTTGCGGCTTCCTCGGCATGCTGCACATGGAGATCATCCAGGAGCGCCTGGAGCGCGAATACGACCTGGACCTGATCACCACTGCGCCAAGCGTGATCTACGAGCTGGAACTGAAAACCGGCGAGACCATCACCGTCGACAACCCATCGAAGCTGCCAGACGTCTCGGCGGTCGCCGATTTCCGCGAGCCGATCGTCACCGCCACCATCCTGGTGCCGCAGGAGCACCTGGGCAACGTCATTACCCTGTGCATCGAGAAGCGTGGCGTGCAGCGCGACATGCAGTTCCTCGGCAGCCAGGTGCAGGTGCGCTACGACCTGCCGATGAACGAAGTGGTGCTGGACTTCTTCGACCGCCTCAAGTCCACCAGCCGTGGCTATGCTTCGCTGGACTATCATTTCGATCGCTACCAGTCGGCCAACCTGGTCAAGCTGGACGTACTGATCAACGGCGACAAGGTCGATGCCCTGGCATTGATCGTGCACCGCGACAACGCGGCCTACAAGGGCCGTGCGTTGACCGAGAAGATGAAGGAACTGATCCCTCGGCAGATGTTCGACGTGGCGATCCAGGCAGCTATCGGCGGCCAGATCATTGCGCGGACAACCGTCAAGGCGCTCAGAAAGAACGTACTGGCCAAGTGCTACGGTGGTGACGTCAGCCGTAAGAAGAAACTGCTGGAGAAGCAGAAGGCCGGTAAGAAACGCATGAAACAGGTGGGCAACGTGGAGATTCCACAGGAAGCCTTCCTCGCCGTGCTCAGGTTGGATAGCTAGGTCCTATGTCGCTAAATTTCCCGCTGTTGCTAGTCATCGCCGTCTTCGTCTGCGGCTTGCTGGGCTTGATCGACCTGCTGTTCCTGGCCCCGCGCCGGCGTGCGGCAATCGCCAACTACCAGGGCAGCGTCAGCCAGCCCGAGATGGCGGTGGTCGAGCGCCTGGGCAAGGAGCCGCTGCTGGTGGAGTACGGCAAGTCGTTCTTCCCGGTGCTGTTCATCGTGCTGGTGCTGCGTTCGTTCCTGGTCGAGCCTTTCCAGATCCCTTCGGGGTCGATGAAGCCGACCCTGGAAGTGGGCGACTTCATCCTGGTGAACAAGTTCTCGTACGGCATTCGCCTGCCGGTGATCGACAAGAAGGTCATCGAGGTGGGTGACCCGCAACGCGGTGATGTGATGGTCTTCCGTTACCCGAGCGACCCGAACGTCAACTACATCAAGCGTGTGGTCGGCCTGCCAGGCGACGTGGTGCGCTACACCAACGACAAACGGTTGTTCGTCAACGGCCAGCCGATTGCCGAACAGCTGGTGGGCACCGAGCCGGGCACCCTGGGCAGCGCCGAGCTGTACAAGGAAAAGCTCGGCGAGGCCGAGCACCTGATCCGCAAGGAAATGAGCCGTTACCGCATGCCGCCGGACCAGCAATGGACCGTGCCGGCAGGCCATTACTTCATGATGGGCGACAACCGCGACAACTCCAACGACAGCCGTTACTGGGATGATCCGAACATCCCGAAGGAACTGCACGGCATGGTTCCGGACCGGAACATCGTCGGCAAGGCCTTCGCGGTGTGGATGAGCTGGCCAGAGCCCAAGCTCAGCCACCTGCCCAACCTGTCGCGGGTTGGTCTGATCCATTGATACCCATCGGCGCTGGCCAGCAGGCAGCGCCGAATGCATTTCTGACATAGGCTGTGTTCTCAGGGATCGGGAGATTCGTCGCAAATCGCGGCGGACCACAGCCAAACAGTCTTTCAGGATGTTGATTTGAACAACGCGTTGAACAACGAACGGGTGGCTGCATGAGTGCTCCCCTTGCCCGTCTGGAGCGAAAGCTCGGTTATACCTTCAAGAACCAGGACCAGATGCTCCTGGCACTGACCCATCGCAGCTACGCCGGGCGCAACAACGAGCGCCTGGAGTTTCTCGGTGACGCCATTCTCAACTTCGTCGCCGGCGAAGCGCTGTTCGAGCGCTTCCCGCAGGCCCGCGAAGGCCAGCTGTCGCGCCTGCGTGCGCGCCTGGTCAAGGGTGAAACCCTGGCCCGCCTGGCCCGTGGTTTCGACCTGGGTGATCACCTGCGCCTGGGTTCGGGCGAGCTCAAGAGCGGTGGCTTCCGCCGCGAGTCGATCCTGGCCGACGCCCTGGAGGCGCTGATTGGCGCCATCTACCTGGACGCCGACATGGAAACGGCGCGGGAGCGCGTGCTGGCCTGGCTGGCCGATGAGTTCGAAGGCCTGACCCTGGTCGATACCAACAAGGACCCCAAGACCCGCCTGCAGGAGTTCCTGCAGTCGCGCAGCTGTGAGCTGCCGCGTTACGAAGTGGTGGATATCCAGGGCGAACCGCACTGCCGGACCTTCTTCGTCGAATGCGAAGTGGTGCTGCTGAACAACAAGAGCCGTGGCCAGGGCGTTAGCCGGCGTATCGCCGAGCAAGTCGCCGCCGCGTCTGCACTGATCGCCCTGGGCGTGGAGAATGGCAATGACTGATAGCAACCCGACCCGCTGCGGCTACGTGGCCATTGTCGGCCGCCCGAACGTGGGCAAGTCGACCCTGCTCAACCACATCCTCGGCCAGAAGCTGGCGATCACCTCGCGCAAGCCGCAGACCACCCGCCACAACATGCTCGGCATCAAGACCGAGGGTGACGTGCAGGCGATCTACGTCGATACCCCCGGTATGCACAAGGCCAACGACAAGGCCCTGAACCGCTACATGAACCGCAACGCCTCGGCGGCCCTGAAGGACGTCGACGTGGTGATCTTCGTGGTCGACCGCACCAAGTGGACCGACGAGGACCAACTGGTACTGGAGCGCGTGCAGTACGTGACCGGCCCACTGATCATCGCGGTCAACAAGACCGATCGCATGGAAGAGAAGGCCGAACTGATCCCGCACTTGCAATGGCTGCAGGAGCAGTTGCCGAACGCCGAAGTGATGCCGATTTCCGCACAGCAGGGGCACAACCTCCAGGCGCTGGAAGCACAGATCGCCAAGCACCTGCCCGAGAACGATCACTTTTTCCCGGAAGACCAGATCACTGACCGCAGCAGCCGCTTCCTGGCCGCCGAACTGGTGCGCGAGAAGATCATGCGTCAGCTGGGTGCGGAATTGCCGTACCAGATCACCGTGGAAATTGAAGAATTCAAGCAGCAGGGCCACGTGCTGCACATTCACGCGCTGATCCTGGTCGAGCGCGACGGCCAGAAAAAGATCATCATTGGCGACAAGGGCGAGCGCATCAAGCGCATCGGCTCCGAGGCGCGCAAGGACATGGAAGTGCTGTTCGACTCCAAGGTCATGCTCAACCTGTGGGTCAAGGTGAAAGGCGGCTGGTCCGACGACGAGCGCGCCCTGCGCTCGCTGGGCTACGGCGACCTCTAAGCAATACTATTGGGGCTGCACAGCAGCCCCAATATGCAGTTTACCGAGCCACAGGGAGCCAGTGATCTTCCATGGAACAACCTGTCGGCCAGCCAGCCTACGTGCTGCACAGCCGTGCCTACAAGGAAACCAGCGCGCTGGTGGACTTCTTCACCCCGCAGGGCCGCATGCGCGCCGTGCTGCGCCGCGCGCGTGGCAAGGGTGGCAGCCTGGTACGGCCGTTCGTGCCGCTGGAGCTGGAGCTGCGCGGGCGTGGCGAACTGAAGAATGTCGGGCGGATGGACAGCGCCGGCATCGCCGCCTGGCTGCATGGCGATGCCCTGTTCAGCGGGTTGTACCTCAACGAACTGCTCATGCGCCTGCTGCCCGCCGAAGCGCCTTTCCCGGCGCTGTTCGAGCACTACACCCTGACCTTGCAGGCCCTGGCCGCCGGTCGCCCGCTGGAGCCGCTGCTGCGCTCTTTCGAATGGCGGCTGCTGGATGAGCTCGGTTATGCGTTTTCGTTGCACCACGACGTCAATGACCAGCCGATGGTGGCCGACGGCCTGTACCGCTTGCGTGTGGATGCCGGCCTGGAGCGGATCGAGCTGGTGCAACCCGGGCTGTTTCGCGGTACCGAACTGCTGGCCCTGGCCGAAGCCGACTGGGATGCCCCCGGCGCCTTGCTAGCCGCCAAGCGCCTGATGCGCCAGGCGTTGGCCGTTCACCTGGGGGCAAAACCACTGGTCAGCCGGGAACTGTTTCGCAAGCGCTGATCACGACGTATGCTGTGGGGCTCAATCTTCAGGAGAGCCTTTCGTGACTCACAGCAACCGCATGCTTCTTGGCGTAAACATCGACCACGTGGCGACCCTGCGCCAGGCCCGGGGCACGCGTTACCCTGATCCGGTCAAGGCTGCCCTGGATGCCGAGGAAGCAGGCGCCGATGGCATCACCGTGCACCTGCGTGAAGACCGCCGGCACATCCAGGAGCGTGACGTGGTACTGCTCAAGGATGTGCTGCAGACCCGCATGAACTTCGAGATGGGCGTCACCGAAGAGATGATGGCCTTTGCCGAGAAGATTCGTCCGGCGCACATCTGCCTGGTACCGGAAACCCGTCAGGAACTGACCACCGAAGGTGGCCTGGACGTGGCGGGCCAGGAGGCGCGGATCAAGGCGGCGGTTGAACGCCTGTCGCGTACCGGTGCCGAAGTGTCGCTGTTCATCGATGCCGACGAGCGGCAGATCGAGGCATCGCGCCGGGTTGGTGCGCCAGCCATCGAGCTGCACACCGGGCGCTACGCCGATGCCGAAACCCCGACCGAAGTGGCCGAGGAACTCAAGCGTATCGTCGATGGCGTGGCGTTTGGCGTGGGGCAGGGGCTGATCGTCAATGCCGGCCACGGGTTGCATTACCACAACGTCGAGGCGGTGGCGGCGATCAAGGGCATCAATGAGCTGAACATCGGTCATGCGCTGGTGGCGCATGCGCTGTTCGTCGGCTTCAAGGCCGCAGTGGCCGAGATGAAGGCGCTGATCGTGGCGGCTTCGCGCTAACCGCTGGTCGCCTGTACCGGCCTCTTCGCGGGTAAACCCGCTCCCACAGGTACCCTACAGGCCTGAGGCGTGTGCGATCCCTGTGGGAGCGGGTTTACCCGCGAAGAGGCCGGCTCAGGCAGCCGATCAATCGGCAGGAAACACCAGGGTAAAGCGGGTAGGCCCCAAGGGGCTGCTGCTAACCTCGACCCGCCCGCCATGCAACTGCATGATCGATTTCACGATCGCCAGCCCCAACCCGGTCCCACCCTCCAGCCGCGAGCGCCCCGAGCCCACCCGGTAAAACCGCTCGAACAAGCGCGACTGATGCTCTTGAGCAATACCAGGCCCCTGGTTTTCCACCGACAGCCGAACTTCGCTGCCCAGGCGCTCGATGCGCAGCTCCACAGGCTTGCCATCGGGACAGTGCCGAATGGCATTGCTCAACAGGTTCGACAATGCCCGCTGAAACATCAGCCGATCACCCTGCGCCGTCCCCCAGCCCTGAACACGCAATTCAATCCCTTTCAGCTCGGCACTGAAGGCAAACAGCTCGACGACCCGCGCAGTCTCGTCGGCCAATGCCATGGGCTTGAGCGCAACCTGGGCCTGGGGTTGGCTGACCTGGGCGAGAAACAGCATGTCGTTGATGATGCGGTTGAGCCGGGTCAGCTCTTCGATGCTGTCTTCCAGCACTTCCCGGTAATTCGCGTTGTCCCGTTCGCGGGCCAGCGTCACTTGCGCCTTGCCCATCAGGTTGCTCAACGGTGTGCGCAGTTCATGGGCCAGGTCGTCAGAAAACTGCGACAGCTGGCTGACACCCTGGTCGAGGCGGTCGAGCATCACGTTGATGCTGCGGGCCAGCTCTGCCAGCTCCAGCGGCAGACCGGTAGCGGGCAGGCGATGTTGCAGGTCCTGGGCCGACACCTGGCCGGCAATGCGCCGGAAGTGCCGCAGTGGTTTCAGGCCGCGCTGCATCAGCCACCAGGCGCCGGCACCGATCAGCAGTAACAGCAGCGGCAGCGCGAGCAAGGTGGAGTGCAGGTAGGCCTGTAGCAGGGCGTTGTCGTCGGCGCGGTTGAGCGACATCATCACCTTGACCGGGGTGTCGTCGCGCAGGCGCATCAGCCGGGTCGCGGTGAGTATCTGGTTGCCATTGCTGTCGCGCCACGCATGAAAGGCCAGGCGGGCCTCGGTGCGCAGCTCGCCAACCTGCGATTCCAGTGCTGGCCCCAGGCTGAGCAGGTGCGGGTGGCGGCTTTCGAGGGCCAGCACGCTGAGGCTGAGGTTGTCGTGCCCCATCACCAGGTCGAGCAAAGGATGGGCGCGGGTGCCCAGGTCTTCGCTGCGCAGGTCTACGCGCAGGTTGTGCTCGACCTGCAGCATCTTGCGCGCCAGGTCCTTGCGTGCGCGGCTGTCCAGTTCGTGATCGAGGGCAAACACGGCCAGGCAGGCCAGCAGCATCACCAGTGCGGCGCCCATCAGCGTCATGCTCAGGCCCAGGCGCAGTGACAGGCTGGCGTTTTTCAAAAGCGTGCCTCGAGCACGTAGCCGACGCCACGCAGGGTATGGATCAGCTTGTTGTCGAACGGGTCGTCGATCTTTGCCCGCAGGCGCCGGATCGAAACCTCCACCACATTGGTGTCGCAGTCAAAGTTCATGTCCCAAACCAGCGAGATGATCTGGGTGCGCGACAGCACCTCGCCGGTCTGGCGCATCAGCAGGTGCAGCAGGGCGAATTCCTTGGCGGTGAGGTCGATACGCTGCCCGGCACGGTAGGCACGGTGGCGGCCGGGGTCCAGCTCCAGATCGGCGACGCGCAGGGTGCTGGGCTGCAGTTGCTGGTCGTTGCGGCGCAGCAGGCTGCGGATGCGTGCCAGCAGTTCCGGGAACTCGAAGGGTTTGAGCAGGTAATCGTCGGCACCCAGGTCCAGGCCCTTGACCCGGTCAGCCAGGCGGCCGTGGGCGGTGAGCATCATGATGCGCGTGGCCGATTCGGCGCGCAGCCGCTGCAGCACGGTCCAGCCATCGATTTCGGGCAGGTTGACGTCGAGGATGACCAGGTCGTAGGGCTGCTGGCGGGCCAGGTGCAGGCCGTCGGTGCCGGTGTGGGCGCAGTCGATCGCGTAGCCGTTCTCGCGCAGGCCCTGTTGCAGGTAGTCGGCGGTACGCAGTTCGTCCTCGATGATCAGTAGGCGCATGGGTGGGCTCGGTGTGATGAAAGGGGGCGATTCTCGACCCTGTAGTGGCATCAGGGTCAAGGCGCAGGATGTTACGGCATGAGTAAGGGCGCGCGGCGCAGATAACGGATTTGTAATGCTGCTGTTATCTGGCTGTCTGTTGCGGCCCTTTCGCGGGTAAACCCGCTCCCACAGGAACTTACAGACGCTGAAATCTGTGCAGTTCCTGTGGGAGCGGGTTTACCCGCGAAGAGGCCAGCACAGACAACACAGGGCCACATTGCAAGACTGTAATCCCCGCCTCACCTTGCCGTTAGCTAACCCTCGCTAGGATGGCCCTGTCTGATCGGTTATCACGAGGCAACCACGATGAACCTGACCAAGTACCTGCTGTTGGCCACCCTTGCCCTGGGCAGCGCCAGTGTTTATGCCGAGGGCGGCGCGGAACGTTCGAAACAATTCTGGCAAGCGTTCCGCGAAGACCAGCAGCGCCTGTACGGCGACAAGCAACAGGCCGTTGTCGAGCGTGAGCGTAAAGCACAGGAGAAGGCCCGCGAGTTGGCCAAGGACTGAGTTAACAGCACCTGCGCCGTGACAGCTCCTCGGCGCAGGTGTATTCAGGCGCCCATCCGGGCGCTTTTTTTATTTGCGCGCCAGCAGGGTGGCTCGGCGTGGGGCCGGCAGGCCTTCGATGGTCTTGCTGTGGTCGTTCGGGTCAAGGAAGTCGCCCAGTGACTGGTAGCGCATCCACTCGGTGCTGCGCTGTTCCTCTACGCTGGTCACGCTGACATCGACGCAACGCACATCGCTGAAACCGGCACGGCGCAACCAGCGCGCCAGGGCCGGCACCGACGGCAGGTACCAGACGTTGCGCATCTGCGCGTAGCGGTCCTCAGGTACCAGCACCTGGTTTTCGTCACCCTCGATCACCAGGGTTTCCAGCACCAGTTCACCACCTTTGACCAGGCAGTCCTTGAGCGCCAGCAGGTGCTCGATGGGTGAGCGGCGGTGGTAGAACACACCCATGGAAAACACCGTGTCGAAACCTTCGAGGTTGGCCGGCAGGTCTTCCAGGGCGAACGGCAGGTGCCAGGCGGGCAGCTCGGGCAGGTACTGCTGTACGGCCTGGAACTGGCAGAAGAACAGCCAGTTGGGGTCGACGCCAATCACCATGTCGGCGCCGGCACCGAGCATGCGCCACTGGTAGTAGCCGTTGCCGCAGCCCACGTCGAGCACGCGCTTGCCCTTGAGGTCCAGGTGCGGGCCAACCCGGGACCATTTCCAGTCCGAACGCCATTCGGTGTCCACATGCACGCCGAACAGGTCGAACGGCCCTTTGCGCCAGGGCGACAGGCCCATCAGTGCCTGGCGCATCTGTGTGCGGGTCGCGTCGTCGCAATCGCAGTCCAGGCGCAGCCCGTTGACCAGGTCGATTTCGCTTGGCTGCAGGGCGGGCAGGGCCTCCAGCGCACCGCGCCAGCGGTCGAGGTCACCGTGGCCCTTCTCCAGCTTGGCTTCCAGTTGCGCTTGCAGGCCTTGCGACCAGGAAGCCAGGGGCGTACCCGCCAGGCGGCGGACGAGGGGGGACAGATCGATCATGGCAGGGCTATCAAAGAGGCGAAGTTAAGGCATTGGAACCAAGGCACCACCTTCGAGAAGCCGGCTGCGCGCAGGCGCGCCTGGTGGGCTTCGAGGGTGTCGGGCCTCATCACGTTCTCGATGGCGCTGCGCTTCTGGGCAATTTCCAGTTCGCTGTAACCATTGGCACGTTTGAAGTCCAGGTGCAGTTCATTGAGCAGGTCCTGCTGTTCAGCATCGGCGAAGCACAGTTTTTCCGAGAGGATCAGCGCGCCACCGGGCAACAGCGCCTGGCGGATGCGGCCGAGCAGCGCCAGGCGCTGGTCGGGGGCGATGAATTGCAGGGTGAAGTTCATCGCCACCACCGAGGCGGGCTCGAAGGGCAGGGCCAGGATGTCGGCTTCCAGCACCTGCACCGGCAGCAGTTCCTGGAACATCGAGTCCTGGGCGGTGAGGTACTGACGGCAACGCTCGACCATGGCTGCGGAGTTGTCCACGGCAATCACCCGGCAGCCGTCACTGCGCACATGGCGACGCAGCGACTGGGTAACGGCCCCCAGCGAAGCACCCAGGTCGTACAGCGCGGTATGCGGCTGGGCAAAACGTGCAGCCAGCACGCCGAGGTTCTCGACGATGGTCGGATAGCCCGGCACCGAGCGCTTGATCATGTCCGGGAACACGCGCACCACATCCTCGTTGAAGACGAAGTCGGGCACCTGCTCCAGGGGCTGGGCGAAAAGGCGGTCGGGTTGTTTGCTCACGGCAGGCTCGATACAGGGTGAAACGGAGGCGCATTTTAGCCAAAGGCCACGCGTCTTGCCATGGCAATGCTACGAGAGGGCTGGACAGTTAGCCCAGCATAAATCGAAGTTTCCCACATCGATACGTTATCAAAGCGACAGTATCGAGGCCGACGAAGAAACAAAATTCAAGCGCATGACTGTGCATGCTGTAGTCAATAGCTTGAGGTGAGTAATGGCTGTCGCAACTGACTTGGAAAAATGTACCGTAGATGAAATGGATCCGCTTAGCAAAGTTAAAATGCTACCGGAGCGCTATTTTGAGTTTCTTGAAAGCCGGCTGAGCAGTGGTCAGCAAGCAGGGGGCTTGTTGACTGCGGAGAACCTGAAAGCAATAAAGAGGTACGCCAATGTGGTGAGTCAGTTGCCGCGTACCTTGGGTCAGGTCGAGAAGGAAGTTGATTACGCAGCCTTGGGGCTGGACGCTGCGCTTGTGTATGAGCTTTATCGTGCGCTACACAGGCATATCGATGAATGGGACAAACTCGAGCGTAGCGTCAAGCAACTGGGCCCGGAAATCGAGCTGTTCGCTGAGAGCCTGGTACAGCGTGGTGGCACCTTGTTGAACAACCTGGAAAGCAGCGATGTATTTCTGACGATCAAGAGAGCCAGGGCTGAACAAGGTGACGACGTGTATATCACGGCGTTGAGTGAAGAGGAGCAGGCGCAGCTAAAGAGTGTGCTGGCACCCGGCATTACCGAATTGGTAAGGGAAATCGAAGGCACTCGGCGCCGCATCGATGAAGTGGACGCCCGCGCCAATTGGTTCAATAGTGAAATCAAGCGCGAGATCAAGCCGCGCCTGGGGCGCTTGATCGCGCATTTCGACGAAAAGGCTTCCAGTGAAGTCATCATGCAAAAACGGCAGCAACTCGATGAATGGGATGAAAAGATCGATCAGCTGGCGTCTGATTATTCTACCAACGTGGGCTATGCATTCACTGGTCTTTGGTTCGGACCGATTGGGGTCGCCGTGACCGGCGGCGTCTTCGGCTCGAAAGCCGAAAGCATTCGTGCAGAAAAGAATGCACTGATCGAAAAGCGTGATGAGCTGACGCAAGAAATGGCAAAGCTCTTGCCAGCCCTCCAAGACTTCGAGCGTATCTCGACATTGGTCAGGGATTTGCAATTCAGGTGCAAGGACCTGTCATCGGCAACCCGGCGTCTGGCGGATGTCTGGTTGTTCCTGGCCTCGTATGCCAACAATTCGGTAAACGAAGCAAACGAGTTGAAGGATATGAACCAGTTGGAGGCGTTCGTTCATGATTTTTCGGAAGTTATCAAGCCCTGGACAAAGATAGGAAGCATCTGCCACACGCTGTCTGAACTGTTTGATGAACTCGTTGAAGAGTATGAGGATGCCTGACATGGACGTAATAGATATTAAAGCCGCTGTACCCGATTTTGTACGCATGCAGCAAGTGCAAGATCAGATATTCAGCCTTGTAGACGCATGGGGCATGAAAGTGCTCCCGCGGGCGCGTGAGCAACTTGGTGATTTGCGAACACTGTTGCTTGCGGTCGAGCGTTCTTTCAAGGAAAGCCTGATAGGCGCTATCGTGTTGCTGGAGGATCGGCAGTTTGTTTCGAGCCAACCAGGCGCTGATCCCCACCACAGACTTGCAACTGTTCTGAATCGTCTGAGTCAGCTTCACTCGGTATTGGCCAGGCAAAATCAGCGCTTGGAGCTCTTCTCGTTAGCCACCTTGATTGAGTTACTGCCGGAACTCGAAAGCCGCGTCGACCTGCATAGGCAACAAGTCGTGGCATTCGATGAGCGTTTGGCTGAACTGCGGCAAAAACAGTCAGATATTGTCGCGGCTATCGAGGTATTGGAAAAGCCTTCTGTTGCCAGTGCCTTGAAGGGGCTGATACCGAAAGATGACGACATTGACCAGATAGCAGGCTTGATCACGGATCCGAAAATCGATTTGAGTGTGATCAAGGCAGCAACACAAAAGCTGCGCGAGCATGCCGATGTGCTGGAGGGGGTCAAGACATTCAGTGACTTGAGTGACGCCTGCAGCAGGCTTGATGCAAGAATCGAGGGGGCGCTGAGTGACCGGCGGCATGTTCAGCAAACCTTGGAAAGCACCTTGGATGAGCGCGATGCCGTCAAGGCGTTGGTCCGGGTCGAGCCACTCAAGAATGAGTGGCTGCAAGAGCTTCGCAAGTTGGAACTGCAGTGGCAGGCTCAAGCTGCAAAGCTCGACCCGACGATGGCGTTGCCGGATGGCACGGCCGCTTTGCAAGAGTTCTGCGAATATCTGATGGTGGTTCAGATGGCGTATGACCGCAGCTGATTGCCCTCAACGGACGATGACTTTGCATTCGAAGATCTGCACCGGGGCGACATCTGTAGCCCAGGGTTGTTGGTAAACCAGCACCAACTGGGAGGTGCCGACGCTGTTGGCCTGGTAGCGCCAGGTGGATACACCGGCGCTGCCGACCACGTCTTCTTCTTCGGGGGCGTTGTACACCTCTGGGCCCAGGCTTTGCAGCACGTTCGCGGCGGGGTCTTCAACGCGCCAGCGATAGCCGGTGGAGGGGTTGCTGGGCAAGGTCAGGGTCAGTGTCTGGCCAACTTGCAGGCGCGTCGGGCATTCGCTTTCGGCGTCCAGTGCGACAGGTTGCGTGGGCTGTTGGGCGCAGGCAGAAAGCAGGGCGAAGCTCAGGGGAACGAGCAGACGAAGGGCGGTCATGTTGGCTCCGTAGGCTGGCGATGGCCTGAGGATAACCGATGCTGGTGGGCTTTTGTGTTGCCAGTACTTGCCCTTTCACGGGTAAACCCGCTCCCACAGGGGGCTCACTGGGCTCAAGCCCTGCGCTATCCCTGTGGGAGCGGGTTTACCCGCGAAGAGGCCGGTGCTGGCTAGAACAGAACTTTGGCCACGTCGGCAAAGCGCTTGGCGAAATGCACGGTCAGGCCTTCGCGCAGGTAGTCCGGCAGTTCTTCGTAATCGCCACGGTTAGGCTCCGGCAAGATCAGCTCGAAGATCTTCTGCCGCCGCGCCGCAATCACCTTCTCGCGCACACCACCAATCGGCAGTACTTGCCCGGTCAGGGTCAGCTCGCCGGTCATGGCCACGCCCTTCTTCGGTACCTGGTCACGGGCCAGCGACAGCAGGGCGCTGGCCATGGTGATGCCGGCACTCGGGCCGTCCTTGGGCGTGGCGCCTTCGGGCACGTGCAGATGAATGAACGCTTCGTTGAAGAAACCAGGGTCGCCACCAAACTGCTTGAGGTTGGAGCTGACGTAGCTGTAGGCAATTTCGGCCGACTCTTTCATCACCTCGCCCAGCTTGCCAGTCAGCTTGAAGCCGCGGTTGAGGGTGTGGATGCGGGTAGCTTCGATCGGCAGCGTGGCGCCGCCCATGCTGGTCCAGGCCAGGCCGGTGATCACGCCTTTGCCGGCCAGCACCTGCTCGCTGCGGAACACTGGCATGCCGAGCGCGGCTTCCAGGTCCCTGGTGCCGATCTTGAGCTTGGCATCGGGGTTTTCCAGCAGCTTGACCACGGCCTTGCGCACCAGCTTGCCCAGTTGCTTCTCCAGCTGGCGTACCCCGGCTTCGCGGGCATAGCCTTCGATCACCGTGCGCAGGGCGCTGTCGCTGATGCCGAGGCTGGTCTTGGCCACGCCGGCCTTTTCCAGCTGTTTGGGCCACAGGTGGCGCTTGGCGATGGCCAGTTTTTCTTCGGTGATATAGCCGGACAGGCGAATCACTTCCATGCGGTCGAGCAATGGCCCGGGGATCGAGTCCAGGGTGTTGGCGGTGCACACGAACAGCACCTTGGACAGGTCCAGGCGCAGGTCCAGGTAGTGGTCGAGGAAGTCGACGTTCTGCTCCGGGTCGAGGGTTTCCAGCAGCGCTGAAGCCGGGTCGCCCTGGTAGCTCTGGCCCATCTTGTCGATCTCGTCGAGCATGATCACCGGGTTCATCACTTCGACGTCCTTCAGGGCCTGCACCAGCTTGCCGGGCTGGGCGCCGATGTAGGTGCGGCGATGGCCCTTGATCTCGGCTTCGTCACGCATGCCGCCGACGCTGAAGCGGTAGAACGGCCGGCCGAGCGATTCGGCGATGGACTTGCCGATGCTGGTCTTGCCCACCCCGGGCGGGCCCACCAGCAGCACGATCGAGCCGCTGATCTCGCCTTTCCAGGCGCCTACGGCGAGGAATTCGAGAATGCGCTCCTTGATGTCGTCGAGACCGGCGTGGTGCTGGTCGAGGACTTTGCGCGCGTGCTTGAGGTCGAGCTTGTCCTTGCCGTACACGCCCCAGGGCAGGGCGGTGGCCCAGTCCAGGTAGTTGCGGGTGACGGCGTATTCGGGCGAGCCGGTTTCGAGGATGGCCAGCTTGCCCATCTCTTCATCGATACGCTTGCGCGCCTGCTCCGGCAGGGTTTTGCCTTCGAGGCGCTGCTCGAACTGTTCGAGGTCGGCGCTGCGGTCGTCCTTGGTCAGGCCCAGCTCCTGCTGGATGACCTTGAGCTGTTCCTTGAGGAAGAACTCGCGCTGGTGCTCACCGATCTGCCGGTTGACCTCGGCCGAGATCTCGTTCTGCAGGCGCGCGACTTCCACCTCTTTGCGCAGCATCGGCAGGACCTTTTCCATGCGCTTGAGCATGGGCACGCAGTCGAGCACTTCCTGCAACTGGCTGCCGGTGGCCGAGGTGAGGGCGGCGGCGAAGTCGGTGAGCGGCGACGGGTCGTTGGGGCTGAAGCGGTTGAGGTAGTTCTTCAGCTCCTCGCTGTAAAGCGGGTTGAGCGGCAGCAGCTCCTTGATTGCGTTGATCAGCGCCATGCCATAGGCCTTGACCTCGTCAGTCGGCTCGGCGGGCTGACGCGGGTATTCGACCTCGACCAGGTACGGCGGGCGGTGGTGCTTGAGCCAGGTGCGGATGCGTACCCGGGTCAGGCCCTGGGCAACGAACTGCAGCTTGCCGTTTTCGCGGCTGGCGTGGTGCACCTTCACCAGCGTGCCGTACTCCGGCAGCGCCGAGGTGTCGAAGTGACGGTGGTCTTCTGGCGGGGTGTCCATGAAGAACAGGGCCAGGCAGTGGTCTGGTGACTTGGCGACCAGGTCGAGGGTTTCTGCCCAAGGCTCTTCATTGACGATGACCGGCAGCACCTGGGCCGGGAAGAACGGACGGTTGTGGATGGGGATCACGTAGACCTTGTCCGGCAGCTGCTGGCCGGGCAGGGCGAGGGCGTGGCCGGCTTCGGCCTGGTGGGGAGTGTGCTCGACTTCGCTGTGTTCGTCGGGATGTTCCGGGAAATCCTGCTGGTCGCTCATGGGGCACCTGCGTGAATGACTATGGTGCTTAGATGGGGCGCGGGGGGATGGGTTTCAATGGTAGATGATGGGTGTAGAGAGGAGTGATGCCTGGACCGGCCTCTTCGCGGGTAAACCCGCTCCCACAGGTATGGCGCCGAGCTTGGGAACAGCGCCGTACCTGTGGGAGCGGGTTTACCCGCAAATGCGGCAGCAGGTTCACTGCCGCATCTCTGGATTACTCAGCCAGCTTGTAGGCGATGATGTAGTCGCCCATCCTGGTGCCCAGCGAGCCATGCCCGCCGGCAGTCACCAGCACGTACTGCTTGCCATCCTTGCCGCTGTAGCTCATCGGCGTGGCCTGGCCACCCGCTGGCAGGCGGGCTTTCCACAGTTCCTTGCCGTTGTTCACGTCATAGGCGCGCAGGTACTGGTCCAGGGTGCCGCTGAGGAAGCCGACGCCACCGGCGGTGACGATCGAGCCGCCCATGCTCGGCACGCCAACCGGCAAGCCGATCGGCACCGGGGTGCTGTCGCGGGTAGTGCCGTTCTTGTGCTTCCACACCACTTTGTTGGTGAACAGGTCGATGGCGGCGACATAGCCCCAGGCCGGGGCCTGGCACGGTACGCCCAGTGGCGACATGAACGGGTGCATGGTCACGGCGTACGGCGCGCCGGTGTTCGGCTGCACGCCGCTGGTTTCGCTTTCGCGCTTGCTGCCTTCGGCCACCTGCTCACGCGGGATCATCTTCGACACGAAGGCCATGTAGTTGGGCGAGGTGAACAGCAGTTGGCGCACCGGGTCGACCGACACGCTACCCCAGTTGAACACACCGACGTTACCCGGGTACACCAGCGAGCCTTGCTCGGACGGCGGGGTGTACTGGCCTTCGTAACGCAGCTCGCGGAACTGGATGCGGCACAGCATCTGGTCGAACGGCGTGGCGCCCCACATGGCCTGTTCGGTCAGCTCGGGGCCGAGCAGGTTGAGGTCGGAGCGGGCCTGGGTCGGCGAGGTGTGATCGCCCTTCACCGCACCTTGCGGGGTGGGGATTTCGCGGATCGGCACGATCGGCGTACCGTCGCGGCGGTCGAGCACATACAGGCTGCCTTGCTTGGTCGGCACGATGATTGCCGGCTTCACGCCGTCGTCGGTCTTCAGGTGGACCAGAGTCGGCTGGCTACCCACATCCATGTCCCACAGGTCGTGGTGGGTGAACTGGTAGTTCCAGCGGGCCTTGCCGGTGGCAAGGTCCAGGGCGACCACGCCGGCGCTGTACTTCTCGGCGCCCGGGGTACGGTCGGCGCCCCACTGGTCGGGCGTCTGGTTGCCCAGCGGCAGGTAGATCATGCCGAGGTCTTCGTCGACGCTGGCGATCGACCACATGTTGGCCGAGTTGCGGCTGTACATCTTGCCGGGAGCCAGTGGCTGGGTGTCGTCCGGGTTGTTGCTGTCCCAGTTCCACACCAGGTGGCCATCGTGCACGTCATACGCGCGGATCACGCCGGACGGCTCGTTGGTCGACTCGTTGTCGGTGACGTGGCCACCGATGATTACCAGGTCACGGGTGACCGCAGCAGGCGAGGTGGAGTAGTAGCCACCAGCGGTGAACGGGCCGATGCCGGTGGTAAGGTCGATCACGCCCTGGTTGGCGAAGCCTTCGCAGACCTTGCCGTTGTCGGCGTTGATGGCAATCAGGCGGGCGTCCGCAGTCGGCAGGTAGAGGCGGCGCGGGCAAGCCTGGGCCACGGCCTGGCCTGCGTCGGTAATTTTCGGTGCCGGGCTGCCGTCGCGGCTGACATAGCGGTTTTCGTCATAGTACGAAACGCCACGGCAGGTCATGTGGGCAAAGCCTTTGAAGGTACCGACCGGGCTCTTGACCTGTGGGTCATAGCGCCAGATTTCCGCGCCGGTGTCCGGGTCCAGGGCCAGCAAGCGGCTGTGCGCGGTGCAGGCATAGAGCATGCCGTTGACCTTCAGCGGGGTGTTCTGGTTGGTCAGCTCCACCGGGTCGTTTTCGGTCGGCAGGTCACCGGTGCGGATGCGCCAGGCCTCTTCCAGGCGGTAGGCGTTCTGCGGGGTGATCTGGCGCAGCGGCGAATAGCGGTCGCCGTGTTCGGTGCGACCGTAGGCCTGCCATTCACCGTCGGGCATGGCCGGGGCGGCGCTGGCCATTTCGCTGCTGTCGCGGCCCAGTTCGCCGAACACTTCACCGGGGTGGGTGAACTGGCTGCCCACGGCGCAAGCGCCCGAAGCGATCACTGCAACGCTGAGCAGCGCAGTGTTGGCCTTGCTGGCCGGGCCGCTCAGCGGGCGACGCGCCCAGGGCAGCAGCAGGACCACGCCGATGGCGAACCAGATGGCCAGGCGCGGTACCAGTTGCCACCAGTCCAGGCCCACTTCGAGCAGGGCCCACACGGTACTGCCCAACAGTACCAGACCGTACAGGCCCAGGGCGATGCGGCGCTGGGCCAGCAGCAGGATGCCCGACAGGGCAAAGCCGATACCGGCGATCAGGTAGTACAGCGATCCGCCCAGCTGGCTCAGCTTGATGCCGCCGGCCAGCAGAGCCAGGCCCATCAGCAACAGCAGCGCGCCGATCAGGCGCGGTAGCCAGCGGCTTCCATTGTTGGCACCTTCAGTGCTCATCGTAGGTTCTCCGTCAGGTCAAAAAGGGGGGGTTAGAAACTGCTCTGGATCTTCAGGCCGCCGATCAGGGCGCCATCGACCTGCGACACCCCACCCGGGTGGCGGATGTACTGCAGGTTGGGGCGGACCGTGAGCCAGTCGGCCAGGTGGATGCCGTAGTACAGCTCGGCGCTGTACTCGGTGTCCTGCACTGGCAGGTAACCGGGGTTGTCGTAGTCGTCGAGGCCGGCGGCCTGGTTGGCCAGGCGCGCGTTCTTGCGATAGGCAGGGTTGACGTGCACGCGGGCCAGGGCGAAACCGATGTCGTCCTTGGCGCGGGCGTCGAAGGGCCCTTTGTACACCAGTCCTGCCTGCACATAGTTGTCGATGGCATTGGTTTTCTTGTCGTGTACCGTGGCATTGGCGAACAGGCTCAGACCACGCGACTGGTCGGACGCCAGCGAAGTCACCTGCTGCTGGGCGCCGAGCCACAAGCCGTGCTTGCTCGAACTGCTGCGGTAGGCGGCGCCGCTGAGGGCTGCCGGCTGGCCGTTGCTGTCCTTGAGAACATCCTGTGCCTTGGCATTACTGTAGTAGTAGCCGGCGCGATATTCCCCTTTCAGACCATTGACCTGTGGGCTCCATACCAGTTCTATCGGCATTACCGCGCCTTGGGTGCCGCTGCCGCTGAGCTTGAAGCCGTTGCCCGACTCCAGGTTGGAGGGGTTCTGCTCGAACACGCCGACCTGGGCGTAAAGCGCGTCGCTGAGGTTGTAGCGCACGCGCAGGGCCCACTGGCTGACCGGCCAGTTGTACCAGATGCCGCCCACCCAGTTGCCTACCTGCGAGCCGCAGAAGGCCAGGTTCTGGAAATCGCAGGGGAAGCTGTTGAAGTCCTCGCCTTCGCCGAAACGGCCGAATTTCACGTCCAGTGCGCCATCGAAGTACTTATGCTTGATCCACATTTGCGTCAGCCGCCAGGTTTCGCCACGGCCCCACACTTCCTGGGCCGAGGTGAAGCCGCCGACTCGCGGGTCGTTGATGCGGTCGTTGCTGATGTTGTCGCCGTGGCGCTCGGTGATGGTCAGCTGGAATTCGGTGTCGTGCCAGCCAAGGATCTTCTCCAGGTCCAGGTGGCTGCCGAAGGTGAACTGGTCGCTGTAGCGCGCGGTGCGGTCGTGGTCGTAGCCACCGTGCAGGTTGCTGCCCATCTCGCCGGTGTAGCCGAGGGTGAAGTCGTAGCCTTTTTCCAGCAGTTCGCTGCGGGTGCCGCCCCAGTCGCCGAGCATCCATGGGGAGTCGCTGGCGAACATCTCGCTGGCACTGGTGGAGGTCGCCAGGGCACTGAAGGCAAGGCCGATGTAACAGGTTTTGGGCAGTTGGAGCATGAGATAGCGCTATCTTTTGATTGTTGAACAAACGGCAAGCGCATCGAAGGGCGGGCCCTCCAATGGATATGGCGACAAGATGGTTTCGATGAAGCGATTCAGCTTGCGGCGGGGAGGATATAGGGGAAGTTGTAAGAAAAAAAGACAAATTGTCGCAGTGGATTGTTGCCGATCTGGCAACAGTCCAAAGCTTGCGAGATCTTGTGGGAGCGGGCGTGCCCGCGAACACCGGCGAAGCCGGTGCCATCCACCGCGTTGGATTCTTCGCGGGCATGCCCGCTCCCACAGATACTCATTTGCAATCAGAAGGTGGTACGCAGGCCCACTTCCACACTACGCCCCGGCGCCGGGGCGATATCGCGCAGGATCGAGCTGGCATAGCGTACGGTCTGGTCGGTCAGGTTCTCGCCGCGTACAAACGCCAGCCACTGGCTCTGGCCAACGTCAAAGCGGTAACCAACGCTGGCCCCCAGCGTGGTGTAGCCATCGGTGCTGGTTTCGTTGGCCGGCTTGCGGTGCTGCGACGCAGCATGCTGCACATCGACCCGCGCCTGCCAGCGCTCCAGCTCCCAGACCAGGCCGCTGTTCAGACGCAGCGGGGCGATGCGGGGCAGTGGCTCGCCACTGTCGAGGTTCTTCGCTCGGGTGTAGTCACCGGAGAGCTCCAGCGCGAAGCTGCCATAACGGTTCTCGACCAGTTGCCAGCGGTCCTGGGCCTCGATGCCATAGAAGCGCGCCCGCACGCCCTGATACTGGTATTCCGGGAAGCCATCATGGTCGTGATCGTGATCGTGGTCATCCTCATCATGGTCGTGGTCATGCCCCTCGCGGATGTTGCCGGTGCCGATCAGGCCGATGTAGTTGCGGAAGTGGCTGTAGAACACCCCGACACTGCCCTTGTGGGTGCCGTTGTCGAACCGCAGCGCCAGGTCGGCGGAAATGGCTTTTTCCTTGTTCAGGCTGGCATCGCCGACTTCAAAGGCCCCGGTGGCCACGTGGGCACCATTGGCATACAACTCGTAGAAGGTCGGGGCGCGCTCGGTGTAGCCGAGGTTGGCGGCCAGCGACCAGATCGGGTCGAGCTGGTACACCGCCCCGGAAGACAGGCTGAAGGCGTTGAAGCTGCTGGCGCTGTCGGCATCGACGAAGTTCTCGTTGCCTTTGGCATCCGGGTCGACCCGTGTGTGCTCCATGCGAGCGCCCAGGCTCAGGTTCAGGCGCTCGGTGGCTTGCCACTGTTCCAGCATGAACAGCGCCAGGCTGTCGGTGTCGGTGTGCGGCACGAAGGCTTCCTCGCCCAGGGCGGAGAATTCATTGCGGCTGACCTGGGCGCCGATCACGCCTTCCACCGGCCCGAACGGTTGGTGGCGGGCTTCGATGCGTGTTTCATAGCCCTTGTTCCTGAAGGTGGTGTGGACTTCGCCTTCTTCGATTTCACGGTGCTCGTAGTCGGTATAGCCGGCATCGACCTTGAGCGAAGTGAACGGGCCGTCCAGGTCACGCAGCTCGGAGGCGAAGGCGTAGTGGTCCTGCTTCATGTCCAGGCGCACACCTGGTTCGGCCACCGAGCCATAGTTGCTGTCGTAGTGGCTGTACGACAGGCCGGCGTAACCTTGGTCCCAATGGTAGGCGCCGCCCACGGCGCCACCGTCCTGGCGGCCGTCGCTGTTTTCCAGGCGGTGTTTGCTACCGGGCTCGTCGGCATCACGCACCTTGGAACTGCGCGCGTAACCGGGGATGCGCAGGTCGTTGAACTGGCGGCTGTTGGCATCCAGGTGCAGGGCGAAGGCACCGTTGCCGGCCTCCAGCTTGCCAGCGCTGCTGCGGGTGGTGTCGGCGCCGCCGTAGCGCAGTTCACCGGCACCGTGGATGCCCTCGATGGGGGTGTCCGGGATGCGGTTGTCGAAGGTGTTGACCACACCACCAATGGCGTTGCCGCCGTAGAGCAGGGCAGCCGGGCCACGGACGATCTCGACGCGGTCGACGGTGACCGGGTCCAGCGGCACGGCGTGGTCGTAGGACAGCGACGAAGCATCCAGGGCGCCGACGCCATTGCGCAGGATGCGAATGCGGTCGCCATCCAGGCCACGAATTACCGGGCGACTGGCGCCAGGGCCGAACCAGGTGGAGGCGACCCCGGGCTGCTTGTTCAGGGTTTCACCGAGGCTGCCGTGCTGCTGTTGCAGCAGGTTGTCGCCTTCGAGCACGCTGCTGGGGGCGGCCAGCTGGCGGTTGCCCAAAGGGTTGGCGGTGATGACCTGGGGTTCGAGTTCCACTGCGTGGCCGGGTGCTGCGGCCAGCCACAGCGCGACGGCGAGGGGAGAGAGGCGAAGCGGTGTGTACAGCATGGGGATGGGGCGTTCCTTGGCAGATGCTTTTGTATTGTTACAATATAACATCTCTATTTCAGCACAGAGGTTTTGCGCCTGGCCAGCGGTTTTTCTGTCGACTCGCCTGATCCCACCCACCACTACACTCGTGTAAGGTGCGCATCTTTCCTATGGAGCACTGGCATGAGCACGGCCCAACACAACGCGCTGCACGGCAAGACCCTCGAACAGATCCTCACCGAGCTGGTGGCGCACTACCAATGGCAGGGCCTGGCCGAGCGCATCGATGTACGCTGCTTCAAGAGCAACCCGACCATCAAGTCGAGCCTGACCTTCCTGCGCAAGACACCGTGGGCACGGGAAAAGGTCGAGCAGTTGTACGTGAAACTGCAGCGCCAGGCCTGACATGCCGCGTCGTACCTGGCTGACCGGCATGGCCGTGCTGGGCTGGTTCGGTTTGACCGTGCAGGTGTACCTGGTGCTGCTGGCGCGTTGGCAGGAACAGGCCAGCCTGGTTGGCGGCCTGATCAATGTGTTCGGGTATTTCACCGTATTGACCAATACCCTGGTGGCAACGGTGCTCAGTTATGCGGCGTTCGGCCGGGAAGGCCGTGCCAAGCGTTTTTTCCTGTCGCCTTCGGTGGGTTCCGCGGTGGCCGCCAGCATCGTGCTGGTGGCATTGGCCTACAGCGTGCTGTTGCGTCACTTGTGGCAACCGCAGGGCTGGCAATGGCTGGCGGACGAGTTGCTGCACGATGTGATGCCCGTGCTCTATGCCTTGTACTGGTGGTGCGAAGTGCCCAAGGGCAGGTTGCGGCTATGGCACTTGCTGGTCTGGGCGGTGTACCCGGCGGTGTATTTTGCCTACGCGCTGTGGCGAGGGAGCGAGATTGGCGTATATGCCTACCCGTTCATCGATGTGGCGAGCCTGGGGTATGGGCAGGTGATGCTCAATGCCCTGGGAGTGCTGGCGGGGTTCTGGGGGATTGGGCTGGTGTTGCTGGGGCTGGATCGGTGGCGGGGGCTGCACAGATTGGCTTGAGCTGCACTGGCCCTCTCGCCGGCAAGCCAGTGCAGGCAATAAACAATCATTCGTCGTCCGCAGTCCCGTCGGCACGCCAGTAGGCCACAGCCTTCAGCGCATCCTCAGGCAGGCCTTTCTCCAGCAACAGCGCCTTGGCCTGGCGGGTCAGGGCTTTTTCCAGCGCCACCCAGCCGTACAACCGGCCTTTTGGCAAGGTCAGGTTCTTCACCAGTGCCAGCAAGTCTTCCTGTTGGCGACGTACCCAGATCACCTCCACCTGTGCCTTGCTCGGCAGTGGCTGGCGTTCCTGCTCGTCTTCGATCTGGATAACCGCCAGCACCTGGCGGCCTGCCGGCAATTCCTCCAACCGGCGGCCAATGGCCGGAATGGCGGTTTCGTCGCCGATCAGCAGATAGCTGTCGAAGATGTCCGGCACCACCATCGAAGCCCGCGGCCCGGCGATGTCCAGGGTTTGCCCGGGTGCGGCCTGGGCGGCCCAGGTGGAGGCAGGGCCATCGCCGTGCAGCACGAAGTCGATATCCAGCTCATTGGCCACCAGGTCGATGCGCCGCGGCGTGTATTCGCGCATGGTGGGCCGTGCGCCACCTTCTCGGCCCAGATTACGGGCCTCGATGGCTTGCTGTTGCTCCGGCGTTTCGGCGAACAGCAGCTTGATATGGTCGTCGCTGCCCACGCTGGTGAAGCCTTGCAGCTCGGCACCACCGAGGGTGATGCGGCGCATGCGCGGGGTCAGTTCGGTGACCCGCAGCACCTGCAGGCGGCGTTGGCGGATCTCGTGGTTGACGCGGTGAATGGTGTCACTCATGGGGTGTCTCCCTGACAGGTTCGGCCGGCCCGGAGGCGATGGCCTTGGCGGTGTGGTTGAGCAGGTCGCGGACCCGCTCGATTTCTTCCGGTGTCCAGCGGCCGCTGTGCATGTGCAGTGCGTGGCGCAGGTTGCCGACCGCTTCATGAATCTCTGGCGGGCGGTCGTGGCCGCGCAGGGCGCGTTTGCTGACTTCGATGCGCATGCGCACGCCGTCCAGGGCAACGGCCTGTTCGGCCAGGGCGGTGCGGCCGGCTTCAGTGATGGCATAGAGGCGTTTGCTGCCCTGCACCTGGCCGCTGATCAGCTCGGCCTCCTCAAGGAAGTTGAGGGTGGGGTAGATCACCCCGGGACTTGGGCTGTAGCTGCCGTCGAACAGGTTCTCGATCTGGCGGATCAGGTCGTAGCCGTGGCCTGGCTGCTCGGCGAGCAGGGCCAGCATCAGCAGCTTGAGGTCGCCGGGGGCGAAGACGCGAGGGCCGCGTTCGCCACGGCCGGGGCGCCGCTCGAAGGGGTCATGGGGGGTAGGTTCGCGCATGGGGAAAGGGCTCCGTCGTTTGCGATATATCGTAAGATATTACTCAAGATATATCTAAAGACAAGCCCTTAATTGCAGATGATTATCATCTAGTTGTTCGATGCATCCCCTTGTGGCGTGGCTGTGTGCGTGGCCACCTGCGGCGGTTTGCACTCATTCGGATTGCCCGGTTGCAGGTATGGCATGAGAATCGGCGCCATGCCCTTGAGTACCTGCACCGGCAGCGCCGAGGTGAACTTGAAGGCCTCTGCCGAGCGCCCCGGCACGAATGCGGTCAAGGTGCCGAAGTGGTTGTCACCCAGGAAGAACACGAAGGTGGCGGTACGGTTCAGCGAGCGCGAGCCGATCAGCCGGCCGCCAGCACCAAAGCTTTCGATGCGGTTGTCACCGGTACCGGTCTTGCCGCCCATTACCAATGGCGTGCCGTCCTGCAGCTTGAAGCTGCCGGAAATACGCCGCGCGGTGCCCGCATCCACCACCTGCGACATGGCGCCTTTGAGGGCGCGCGCCACTTCGACCGGCAGAATCCGTACGCCCCGGTCCGGGTCGGTGACCAGCTTGGTCTCGTAAGGCGTGTTGGCCGCAAAGTGCAGGGTGTCGATACGCAAGGTCGGCAGGCGCACGCCGTCGTTCTGGATGATGCCAACCAGTTCGGAGAGGGCGGCAGGGCGGTCGCCCGAGCTGCCGATGGCGGTGGCCAGCGAAGGCACCAGGTGGTCAAACGGATAGCCCACGCGCTTCCAGCGCTGGTGAATGTCGAGGAACGCTTCGATCTCGACCATGGTGCGAATACGGCTGTCACGGGCGCCCTGATGGCGGCTCTTGAACAGCCAGCCGTAGACCTCCTGGCGCTCGAAGCGGCTGGCATTGACCATTTCGGTCAAGGTCGAGCCGGGGTTCTTCAGCAGGTAACCGAGCAGCCACAAGTCCAGCGGGTGGACCTTGGCGATATAGCCCTGGTCGGGCAGGTCGTACTTGCCCGGGCCATAGGCGTCGTACATCTCCGACAGACGGCCATCGGTCAGTTTGCCCAGGACGATCTTGTCGCCCTTGAGGTGGGCGCGGACGAAGGCGTTGAAGGTTTCCTGGCCAGCCTCGGGGAACAGGTAGCGGTGCACGGCCGCCAACCGTTGCGGGGTCACGCGCATGCTGTCGAGGAAGGTGTCCAGGCGCTGCTGCGAGGTCTTGCGCTGGTATTTCTTCCAGAAGCGCATCAGGTAGTTGGTGCCTTCCTTGTCGGCGAAACGGGCCAGGTATTCCTGTCGGCGCGGGTCGGAGTCGTCCTTGAGCAGCGGCACACGGTTATACGGCTGCTGGTAGGTCACGTAGCGCACCAGGTCGCGCATCAGGCGGATGAACGGCAGGTTGATCGATTCGCGCAACGCATCCTTGAGGGTCGGGTTGCGGCTGTTGTCTTCCTTGCGGAAGTTGTTGAACACATGCATGCCGCCGCCGGTGAAGAAGGCTTCGCCGGTGTTGGCCGAATACTTGCGTTCCAGAGCGGCATCGAGCATGGCGTCCAGGCTCTGGTTCTTGCTGTTCTGCGCCAGCCATTCCAGCGACCACTGGCTGATGCGGTCGAGTTCGGCGACTTCGACTTTCTTCAACTCCGCGGCAGGCTTGCCGGCGTACTTGTCGTGCAGCTCGGCGATGATCTCCAGGTAGGTGGTGAGCACCCGCAACTTGGCGGTGGAGCCCAGCTCCAGCTTGCTGCCTTCGTTGATGTCGAAGGGCTGGTCGGTGCTGTCGGTCTGCACCCGCACCCGCGAGCCGTCGGCGGTGCGCTCGAACAAGGTGAAGCTGTAGCTCACCTGGTCGGTGGTCTTGGCAGTGAGCAGGCGTTCGCCGATCAGGCCGATCTGCGCCGCGAATTCGGGGTCGGCAAGGTTTTTAAGGTACTGACTGACCTGCAACTGCAGGTCGGACTGCAGGGTACTGGTGGCCGACACGTCGAGCCGGTCGAGGTCGTACAGCGGGCGGTTGAGCATGGCCGCCAGGCGATTGCGTGCCAGGCTGATGCCCTTGTTGGTGACGATCGGCACGATGGTCGGTTGCGCCACCCAGTCGCGGTATACCGCCTTGCTGGCCAGTGCTGCGTCGGCCAGTGGCTGCTCGATGACCTTGTTGGCGGCCAGTACGCGGATGTGCGCGTCGGTCAGTTCGGCCAGCTCGACCCGGCCCTTGGACAGGTAGTGCGAGGGCCGACGCTGGGCAATCATCAGTGACAGCACCTGGCGCAGGGCCAGGCCGCGCGCGGCCATGCTCTCGGGGTCGCTGGCGGTGGAACTCAGGGCCTGGTTGACCTGGTCGAAGTCGGCGCCATACCACACCCGCAGGCCTTCGGCCATGCCATGCACTTCGCCATGCCCAGGCACTGCCGACAGCGGCACGCTGTTGAGGTAGTCACGCACGATGCGCTGGCGCGCCTCGGTAGTGTCCGGGCCGCCCTGGTAGGCGCGCACGCTGGCGGAAATCATCTGGCGGATCTTCTCGGCGCCGGACACGGTCAGGCCGTCCGGTGAATGGCGGTACTTTTCCAGCTGCGTGGCCAAG
Organism: Pseudomonas sp. 43(2021); assembly: GCF_017490805.1. NCBI lineage: Bacteria > Pseudomonadati > Pseudomonadota > Gammaproteobacteria > Pseudomonadales > Pseudomonadaceae > Pseudomonas > Pseudomonas sp. 43(2021). The sequence continues at coordinate 101,266 of NZ_JAFGYJ010000014.1, read as the reverse complement.
GTACTGCCGCCAGCGGACTGGCCGGGCAAGGCCAGGTACTTGGCCACCTGGCTGTAGGCGGCCTTGGCGAAGCGCGGCCAGTCCACGGCCGGGTTGTTACGCGGGTCCTTGGTGTCGAGCAGGTCGCGGTTCTCGATGAACAGCAGGCTGTTGACGATCACCGGCGGGATCGCCGCAAAGTCCGGGTACAGGTGTTGCGGGTAGTTGTACTGGTACAGCATGTCGCCGCGGCAGTCGGTGATCGACAGGCCCGCCTGGATTTTCTCGATATAGGGGGCGAACAGCCCATGATCGACGTAGTTCATCAACGCCGGCGAGAACCTCACCTGCTCGCTGATCAGGTAGTCGCGCTTGAGCAGGCGCGGCAGGAACTCGCCCAGGGCGCTGTAGCCAAGGCGTTTGTCGAACGGCCCCTCACCGGGGTAGACGATGGCATCGCTGGGGCCTGGCTGCAGCGAATAGGTGAGGGTGCTGGCCAGTTTGCTGAATTCCCGCGACTGCAGGTTGGAGGTGCGGAATTCGTCATACGCAGCGAAGCCGATGGCCACCAGCGCCACCAGCAGGATGAGGATGATCAGCCGCCACCATAGCCGACGCTGACGGGGGGATTCGGGTTGTGGCGTCTCGGCCGGAGGTATCTCGGGTGCTTCCGTTCTGCTTGGTTCCGATTGCCACAGTGCGCCCATAGTCTTCTATCCGGCCAGGTATTTTCGTCTTGCTTGTCTGAAGCTTAGACGTTGAGCGGGTGAGGTGAAAATTTTGTAAGAGGTGGAGAAAAGTGGTGTAGGGCTATGCGGCTTTGGTGTGGGTTTCTTCATACGGCGATGTTGCTATGGTGCCGCAGGAAATTTTGCGGGCGCTTTGCGCCTGATCGCAGGCAAGCCAGCTCCCACAGAGCCCGACTTCTTGCCAAATTTCTGCATATTTATAGTGAAAACTCCTACAACGGTCTTCCTATACTGCTTGCCCCCTTCGCCCTGCCGGCCGCTCTATTCCGGTACACGGGCCGGCCCACGAGGCCAGCCCGGCAAGCCAACGCCACGCCTATCGGCCTGGCCGGTGCTGCACGAAGGTCAAATCCAATAACAAAATGAGGTTGTATTGCTATGCCAGTCGGCAACCACCCTGCCCACGGCCAGGCCACTGAAGGCGGCCCGCTCAAACGTGAACTGGGCGAACGGCACATCCGCCTGATGGCGCTGGGCGCCTGTATCGGTGTCGGTCTCTTCCTCGGTTCGGCCAAGGCCATCGAAATGGCCGGCCCCGCCATCATGCTGTCCTACATCATCGGCGGCCTGGCCATTCTGGTGATCATGCGCGCCCTTGGCGAAATGGCCGTGCACAACCCTGTCGCCGGTTCGTTCAGCCGCTATGCCCAGGACTACCTTGGCCCGCTGGCGGGCTTCCTTACCGGTTGGAACTACTGGTTCCTGTGGCTGGTGACCTGCGTTGCCGAAATCACCGCGGTGGCCATCTACATGGGCATCTGGTTCCCCGACGTACCGCGCTGGATCTGGGCCCTGGCGGCGCTGGGCAGCATGGGTGCGGTCAACCTGGTGGCAGTGAAGGCCTTTGGTGAATTCGAGTTCTGGTTCGCCCTGATCAAGATTGTCACCATCATCGCCATGGTCCTTGGCGGCATCGGCATCATTGCCTTTGGCTTCGGCAATGACGGCGTGGCAATGGGTATCTCCAACCTGTGGAGCAATGGCGGCTTCATGCCCAACGGCGTGACCGGCGTGCTGATGTCGCTGCAGATGGTGATGTTCGCCTACCTGGGCGTGGAAATGATCGGCCTGACCGCCGGTGAAGCACGCAACCCGCAAAAGACCATTCCGCAGGCCATCGGCTCGGTGTTCTGGCGCATCCTGCTGTTCTATGTCGGTGCGCTGTTCGTGATCCTGTCGATCTACCCGTGGAACGAGATCGGCAGCCAGGGTAGCCCGTTCGTCATGACCTTCGAGCGCCTCGGCATCAAGACCGCCGCCGGCATCATCAACTTCGTGGTCATCACTGCAGCGCTGTCGTCGTGCAACGGCGGCATCTTCAGCACCGGGCGCATGCTCTACAGCCTGGCGCAGAACGGCCAGGCCCCGGCGACCTTCGCTCGCACCTCGAAGAACGGCGTACCGCGCAATGCGCTGCTGCTGTCGATCGGTGCGCTGCTGCTGGGCGTGCTGGCCAACTACCTGGTGCCGGAGAAGGTCTTCGTCTGGGTTACTTCCATCGCCACCTTCGGCGCGATCTGGACCTGGGTGATGATCCTGCTGGCGCAGCTGAAGTTCCGCGCCGGCCTCACCACTGCCGAGCGCAAGGCACTGAAGTACCGCATGTGGCTGTGGCCGCTGAGCTCGTACCTGGCGCTGGCCTTCCTGGTGCTGGTGGTCGGCCTGATGGCTTACTTCGAGGATACCCGCGTGGCCCTGTACATCGGCCCGGCGTTCCTGGTGCTGCTGACGGTGCTGTACTACGCCTTGCGCCTGGCGCCGAAAGACGCGCAGGGTGTGGCCAGTACTGCTTCCTGATCTGAAATGGCTGGGGCCGCTTTGCGGCCCTTTCGCGACACAAGGCCGCTCCCACAGGAGATCGCGTACTCCTGTGGGAGCGGCCTTGTGTCGCGGTGGGCTGGGTAGCAGCCCCAGGTTCAATCAGGCCGCCACCTCGCTGTGCGGCTCGAAGCTGTCCGCCCGCGCCAGTTGCCACATGCGCGAATAGAACTGCCCGTTCACCTCGCCAGTCAGCAGTTCACCCGGCTTCAGGAACACATGCATCTGCGAGAACAGCTTGATCTCGGTGGCCGAGATGCGCCGCACCAGGTGCTTGGCTTCCAGTTGCGCAGGGTGCTCCAGGCCCGCTGCCGCAAGCATTTCGGCCAGGGCCCGCAAGGTGTTGTGGTGGAAGTTCACCACCCGCTGGGCTTTATCCGGCACCACCAGCGCCCGCTGGCGCAGCGGGTCTTGCGTGGCCACACCGGTCGGGCACTTGTTGGTGTGGCAGCTCTGCGACTGGATACAGCCGATGGCGAACATGAAGCCGCGTGCCGAGTTGGCCCAGTCGGCGCCAATGGCCAGCACGCTGGCAATGTCGAAGGCGCTGACGATCTTGCCGCTGGCGCCCAGCTTGATCTTGTCGCGCAGGTTCAGGCCGACCAGGGTGTTGTGCACGAACAGCAGCCCTTCGCGCAGCGGTACGCCAATGTGGTCGGTGAACTCCACTGGCGCCGCGCCGGTGCCGCCTTCCTTGCCGTCGACGACGATGAAGTCGGGCAGGATGCCGGTTTCCAGCATGGCCTTGGCGATGCCCATGAACTCCCACGGGTGGCCCAGGCAGAATTTGAAGCCCACCGGTTTGCCGCCAGACAGCTCACGCAACCGGGCAATGAACTGCATCATCTCGATGGGGGTGGAGAAGGCGCTGTGGCGCGACGGCGAGATGCAGTCTTCGCCCATCAGCACGCCACGGGTTTCGGCAATTTCCCGGGTTACCTTGTGCTTGGGCAGGATACCGCCATGGCCGGGCTTGGCGCCCTGGCTCATCTTGATCTCGATCATCCGCACCTGCGGGCTGCGCGCCTGGGCGGCGAAGCGTTCGGGGTCGAAGCGCCCATCCGGCGTGCGGCACCCGAAGTAGCCGCTGCCCAGTTCCCAGACCAGGTCGCCGCCGTGCTCGCGGTGATAGGGGCTGATGCTGCCTTCGCCAGTATCATGGTGGAAATTGCCCAGCTTGGCGCCCTGGTTGAGGGCACGGATGGCATTGGCGCTGAGCGAGCCAAAGCTCATCGCCGATATGTTGAAGATCGACGCCGAGTAGGGCTGGCTGCACTGCGGCCCGCCGACGACGACCCGGAAGCTGGCCGGGTCGGCCAATGGCGCCGGACGCATGGAGTGGCCGATGAACTCGAAGCCAGACTCGTACACGTCGATCAGGGTGCCGAAGGGTTTGTCCGAGGCTTCGTTCTTCGCCCGCGCGTACACCAGCGAGCGCTGGGCGCGGGAGAACGGCAGGGCGTCGCTGTCGGCCTCCAGCAGGTACTGGCGGATTTCCGGGCGAATGGCCTCGACCAGGTAGCGGATGTTGCCCAGGATCGGGTAGTTGCGGCGTACTGCGTGGCGTTGCTGCAGCAGGTCGAACAGGCCGATCAGGCTGAGGATGGCAGTGGTCAGGGTGAACGGCCACAACCATTCGTGGTGGGTGAAGGGCAGGCTCGCCAGGGTGAACAGCACACAGGCGGCGAAGAAGGCATAGCGGCTGAGAAGTGACAGGCTCATACAGGGTCCTTGCGATGGCGCGGTCAGGCTCAGGGCCTGGGGCAAACCCCGACCATAGCCAAGTTGCACGGCTGTGCAAATTAAAATCGGGGTAGCGAAAATCATTCTCGCCAAGCCTTGTGCAGGCTATACGGGCCCTATCGCCGGCTTGCCGGCGATAGGGCCCGTACAGCAAAAAACATTCAGATGGTGTCGCGCAGCAGCTTCTGCCGCCAGCTTTCCTGCTCTTGTGCCGGCGCTTCGACCAGGTACGAATAGTGCCCGGCCACCCGCACCGCCACTGGTACCCCGTCGCGATACAACAGGCGGTTGCCACTGACCGCCGGCACTTTCGCCCCCGGTAGCAACGACCCGACCAGGTTCAGCGGGTCACTGGCGCTCACCACTACCAGTGCCCCGTCCAGCTCACGCCGCCGCACCTGCCGCAGCAGCCCCACCGCCTCTGGCAAGGCGAATTGTTCACCGGCCAGCCCGGCAATGAAGCGCCCGCCACGAATCTCGCCACGCGCTTCCAGCCGGTGATAGCAGCGCAGCAGCTCGCGCCACGGCGGCAGCACATCGCTTTCGCGCTCCAGCAGCCGCCAGCACACCACGCCATAGCGCCGTAGCAAGGCACGGGCGATGTGCTCCAGACGCTGGCTGTCGTCTACCGCGCCCGTGCGCAACAAGGCCCAGCGCCCGGCATGGGACATGCTGCTGGACAGCGGCGGGTGGCCGCGTCGGCTGTTGCGTGAAGCGCGTTTCGCCGCCGGGGTGATCAGGCTGCGCAGGCCGGTGAAACTGTCGGCCCCAACCAGGCCTGCACCTACCAGCTCCTGCAAGACCGTCTCCAGTTCGCTGGGCAGCAGGTGGGCATCCTGTGTCAGCTCGTCGAAGAACAGCGCGCCATGTGCATGCAGCACCTCGTGGACGCGTTGCGCCCGTGCGCCGAGGCTATCCAGGGCTGGCACGGGGGCAAGGCTGCGCCACAGGCCAAGGTGCTCGCGCGGCAGCAGCACCAGCGGTGTGCTCGACAAGGTGTTGCTCGACACGGTCGCCGCCAGCCGGCTCCAGGCGAACTGCCCGCTACGGCAGGCATCGTCGAGCCAGTGCGGGCTGTAGTCCTTGATGCGTGCCGGCAGCAGTTCGGCCTCCCAGGCGCCAGCGGCACTCGGGAAGCCTTGCAATTGGCCCAGTACCTCGGCCACCGCTTGCGGGCCGCGCAGGCGTGTGTCGTTGGCCAGGTGCTGCCAGTCGAACAGAAAGCGCATGAAGTCCTGCAGGCTGACCGGCTCGATCTCCCGCCGCAGGCGTTTGACCGTGTAGCGGTGGATACGCGCCAGCAAATGGCGCTCGCACCACTGCAGTTCGCTTGCCCCGGGGCTGAAATGCCCACGCAGCACATAGCCTTCGGTTTCCAGGCGGGCCAGTGCCTGTTCGATGGCCGGCAGCGGTTTGCCAAGTGCTGCCGCAATCTGCGCACGGGTCAGCGGGCCATGGCCGCTCAGGCGGGCTCGCAGCAGTTCGACCAGCGCAATGTCCGGCTCGATGGCCTGATCGAAGCCTGGCAGTACCTGCAACGCAGGTTCCAGCCGGGAGCCGGGATACAGCACCTGCAGCAGGCTCAACCGCTCGCGCGCCAGCCACAGCTTTTCATCCACCAGGCGCAAGGCCCGGCCGGCTTGGGCCAACTGCCTGAGCAGCAGCTCCCAACTGGCATTGTCCTGCACTTCGTCCTGGCTGATGGCACCCAGGCCCATCAACGCCTCATGCATTTCATCGGCATTGCCCGGCTGCGGCCAGGCCTCGGCAGCAACGGCGGCAATGGCATCGGCGTCCAGTGCGCCCAGGGCGTCGCCGCTGTGCAACTCGTTCCAGCGCCGGTTGAGCACCGCCTGAGTGCGCCGTTCTTCCAGCGGCGCATCATCCAGAAAGGCATAGGGACGGGCATTGAGGATGGCCGAAGCCAGCGGCGAAGGGGCGGGCAGGTCGCGGCACAGCAGGCGCACCGTGCCGCTTTCCATGCGCCGCAAAAGCGCCAGCCAGCCTTCGCAGTCCATCGCCTCGTGCAGACAGTCGTCGAGGGTTTGCTCGACCAGCGGATGATCAGGAATCTGCCGTTCGCCGACGATATTCTCCAGGCAGGCGATCTGGTCGGGGAACACGGCGGCAATCAGGTCTTCGCTCTTCATCCGCTGGATCTGTGGCGCCACCTTGCGCCCACCGACAAAGCGCGGCAGGGCCAGGGCCACGCTGGCGTTCCAGCGCCAGCGCACGCCAAACAGCGGCGCATCGAGCAGCGCCTGGACAAGAATCGGCTCGGCGCTGCGGCTATTCAGGTAACGCCACACATCGTCCAGTTCGAAACTGTGGCTGGTGGACAGCGACAGCACGATGGCGTCCTCGCTGGCTGCCGCCTGCAACTCGAAGTTGAAGGTGCGGCAGAAGCGCTTGCGCAGGGCCAGGCCCCAGGCGCGGTTGATGCGGCTGCCGTAGGGCGAATGGATGATCAGCTGGGTCCCGCCGGACTCATCGAAGAAGCGCTCCATCACCAGCGTGTCCTGCGAGGGCAGGGCGCCGAGCACTTCGCGGGTGCGGGCCAGGTAGTCGAGCAACTGGCCGGCGGCGGCTTCGCCCAGGTCGAAGGTGTCCTGCAACCAGGCCAGCACCTCGGCCTGGTTGGCGCTCGCCAGCTGTTGGTCGATCTGTGCCTGCAGCCGGGCCACCGCGGCAGACAGCTCGTTGCTGCGCCCCGGCGCCTCGCCCAGCCAGAATGGAATGGTCGGCGGCAGGCCATGGGCATCCTCCACCCGCACCCGGCCCGGCTCGACGCGCAGGATGCGATAGGAGGCGTTGCCCAGCTGGAAGATGTCGCCGGCGATGCTTTCCACCGCAAAGTCTTCGTTGACGCTGCCGATGTTCAGCGCCTGCGGTTCGAGCAGCACGGCGTAGTCGGCGTTGTCGGGGATGGTGCCGCCGCTGGTCAGAGCGGTCAGCTGGCTGCCACGGCGGCCACGCAGCGTGCCGCTCACCGCATCGCGGTGCAGGTAGGCACTGCGCACGCCCTGGCGACCGTTGAAGCCCTCGGCGAGCATGCGCAGCAGGGCCTGAAAGTGTTGCCGGTCGAGTTCTGCGTAGGGCGTGGCCTGGCGCAGGCAGTCGAACAGCGCCTGTTCGTGCCAGGGCTGGTTGCTGGCTTCGGCAACGATCTGCTGGGCCAGCACATCCAGCGGCGCCCGGGGAAGGTGCAGTTCGTCCAGCTCGCCCCGGCGTATGCAGTCGAGCAGGGCCACGCATTCGATCAGGTCATCGCGCGAGGTCGGGAACAAGCGCCCCTTGGGCACGCCATCGACCTGGTGGCCGGCGCGTCCAACCCGCTGCAGCAAGGCCGCGATCGAGCCTGGCGAAGCGATCTGGCAGACCAGTTCGATGTCGCCGATATCGATGCCCAGTTCCAGCGATGCAGTGGCCACCAGCACCTGCAGCTGGCCGTGTTTCAGGCGTTGTTCCGCCTCCAGGCGCAGCTCCTTGGCCAGGCTGCCATGGTGCGCGGCAACCGCCTCTTTTCCCAGGCGGTCGCTGAGGTGACGGGTGATGCGCTCGGCCAGGCGCCGGGTGTTGACGAACACCAAGGTGGTGCGGTGTTCGCGCGCCAGGGTAGCCAGGCGGTCGTAGACCAGGCCCCAGACATCGGTGGCCATCACTGCACCCAGCGGCACTGGCGGCACCTCGATGGCCAGGTCGCGCTGCCGGGCATGGCCGACATCGACGATGGCGCAGGTGCGGCCGTTGCCGACCAGGAATTGCGCCACCCGCTCGACCGGGCGTTGCGTGGCTGACAGGCCGATACGCCGCAGTGGCTGGTTGCACAGGGCTTGCAGGCGCTCCAGGGTCAATGCCAGGTGGGCGCCGCGCTTGTTGCCGGCCAGGGCATGGATTTCGTCGACGATCACCGTGTGCACGCTGGCCAGGCCTTCACGGCCCGACGCCGAGCCCATCAGCACGTACAGCGATTCGGGTGTGGTCACCAGGATGTGCGGCGCCAGCTTGCGCATGGCGGCACGCTCCTTCTGCGGAGTGTCGCCGGTACGTACGGCCGTAGTGATGCGTGGGGCGTTCAGGCCCTGGTCCGCAAGGGCCTGGCTAATGCCTTCGAGCGGGGCTTGCAGGTTCAGGCGGATATCGTTGGACAGCGCCTTGAGTGGCGAAACGTAGACTACCTGGGTTTGCGCAGGCAGCTCGCCCTGGTGCTCCAGGCCCTGGCGGAACAGTTCGTCGAGCACGGCCAGGAACGCGCTGAGGGTCTTGCCCGAGCCGGTCGGCGCGGCCAGCAGCATCGAATTGCCCGCGTGGATCAACGGCCAGGCCTTGGCCTGGGCATCGGTGACCGTGGCGAAATGGCGACGGAACCAGGTGCGCACAGCAGGGTGAAACAGCTCGAGCACCGGGTGGTGTTTGGCGGGCAGGTTCATGTGTTGGTTATGGCGGGTGTGGGACGGGTTGGCAAGGGGCCGTTCGTCTGGCAGGTCGGCTATATCCTGTGGCGGCCCTTTCGCGGGCATGCCCGCTCCCACAGGTGCTGCGCAGGACTTGTGGGAGCGGGCGTGCCCGCGAAAGGGCCGGCACAGGAAACACTGGCCTTGTCAGGCCAGGACCCCCATGGGATCCTCCCCGGCCATTGTTTCAAGCGAGCCCAGCCCATGCCCAAGACCATCCGCATCGCCGCCGCCCTGCTGATCGACCCCCAGGGCCGCACCTTGCTGGTTCGCAAGCGCGGCACCCAGGCCTTCATGCAACCTGGCGGCAAGATCGATGCTGGCGAATCCCCGCTGGAGGCGCTGGTGCGCGAGCTGCATGAGGAACTGGGCCTGCACCTCGACCCGGCCCAGGCCGTGCACCTGGGCCAGTTCAGCGCCCCGGCCGCCAACGAGCCGGGCTTCGAGGTACAGGCCGAACTGTTCCGTGTCGACAGCGCCGCCGCCGTGCGCCCGGCCGCGGAGATCGAAGAGGTGGTTTGGCTGGCCGCTGACCAGGTACCCGCCATGCACCTGGCTCCCCTGACCCGCGACCTGATCCTGCCGCTGTACCGCCAGGCCGTCAGCGCACCGCGCTGACACCATCGAGGGTGGCGAACGAGGTGTCCTTGGCTGTCAGCAAGAAGTCGCGCATGTACGGCGCATCGAGCATGTCGGTGCGCACGGCGGCGTAAAGCGTGGCGAACAGGCCTTTCTCGCCCAGGCGCTTGCCCTTCACATACCCGCGCGAGCTGTACTCGTGCAGCGCCCAGTGCGGCATGCCGCAAACGCCACGGCCGCTGGCCACCAGTTGCATCATCATCACCGTCAGCTCCGACGTGCGCACGGCGGCCGGCTCGATGTCGGCCGGCTCCAGGAAGCGGGTGAAGATGTCCAGGCGATCGCGCTCCACCGGGTAGGTGATCAGGGTCTGGTCGAGCAGGTCCTGCGGCACGATGTAGGGTTTGCTGGCCAACGGATGCTGGTTGGCCACCGCCAGCATCGCCTCATAGGTGAACAGCGGCACGTAGGTGATGCCCGCCAGGTCCAGCGGGTCGGAGGTCACCACCAGGTCGAGGTCGCCGCGGGCCAGGGCCGGCAGCGGGGCAAAGGCAAAGCCTGAGGCCAGGTCCAGCTCCACTTCCGGCCAGGCATCGCGGAACTGGTCGATGGTCGGCATCAGCCACTGGAAGCAGCTGTGGCATTCGATGGCCATGTGCAGGCGCCCGGCGGTGCCACCGGCCAGGCGCGCGATGTCTCGTTCGGCGCTGCGCAGCAGCGGCAGGGTGGCATCGGCCAGTTGCAGCAGGCGTAGCCCGGCGCTGGTGAAGCGGATCGGCTTGGTCTTGCGTACGAACAGCGGCAGGCCCAGGCGCTCTTCCAGCTCCTTGAACTGGTGCGACAGCGCCGACTGGGTCAGGTGCAGGCGCTCGGCAGCCTCCACCAGGCTGTCGGCCTCGCGCAGGGCATGAAGGGTTTTCAGGTGACGGATCTCCAGCACAGCTGACTCCGGGGTGTGGATTTGAGGAAACAGGGAATGAGTTGAGTTTCCCTCATGTTGCCGCGCCTGTCGACTGGGCGTTCGGTCGCACCGCCTGGCGGGAGTCATCAAACTGTCACTGAACTGTGGCAGCGCGCCCGAACAGAATTCATCAGACTCGCGCTCTACTGGGGATCTGCATTCTGGTGTTTCTTTCATGCGGGCTTTTTGGCTTTTTCTTTTCTGTGTATTCGGCGTACCTGCGAGTTTCGCTGAACAGCGTTGTGACGCCCAGGTGCCGGTGCAGCGGGCCGAGCTGGGGGCGGTCAGCCTGGTGTACCAGAGTGTCGGTGCGCCACGCGACCCTGCCTTGCTGCTGGTGATGGGCCTGGGCGGGCAGCTGATCCACTGGCCGGACGATGTGGTCGAGGCGTTGTGCCGCCAGGGCTTTCGGGTGATCCGCTATGACAACCGCGATGTCGGCCTGTCACGCTGGAGCCAGTTGCCACCGTCGGCCAACCTGACGGTCGAATTGCTGCGCTACAAACTGGGCCTGCCGGTGGTTGCGCCTTATACGCTGACCGACATGGCGGACGATGGTCTGCGCCTGATGGATGCGTTGGGCGTGCGCCAGTTCCACGTGCTGGGGGTGAGCATGGGCGGCATGATTGCCCAGCACCTGGCGGCCATGGCGCCCGAGCGCGTGCGCAGCCTGACGCTGGTCATGTCCAGTTCAGGGGCGGCGGGGTTGCCGGCGCCGGATCCGGCGCTGGTGCAACTGCTGGCCCGGCGCAGCGCGCCGAACCGCGAAGTGGCCATCGAACAGCAGGCCGACCTGCTGGCGGCGCTGGGCAGCCCCGAGGTGCATGACGACCGTGCAGCCTTGCTGCAGCAGGCGGCCGTGGCCTACGACCGGGCGTTCAACCCTGACGGGGCCAAGCGCCAGATCATGGCAATCCTGGCCGAGCCGAGCCGCGTCGAGCTATTGAACCGGTTGAGGGTGCCGACATTGGTGGTGCATGGTACGGCCGACCCATTGCTGCCGGTAATGCATGGCGTGCACCTTGCGGCACATATTCAAGGTAGCCAGTTGCGTTTGATACCGGGGTTGGCGCACCGCTTCCAGGAGCCGTTCAAGGCGCCGCTGCTGGGGGCTGTGTTGCCCTACCTGCAGGCGCATCGGCAGGATGTCACGCATATCGCAGGGCTCTGAATCCGCGTTGGCCTCTTCACGGGTACGGCACAGACCTCAGGCAATGTGAGGAACCTGTGGGAGCGGGTTTACCCGCGAAGAGGCCAGCGCCGATTCCGATCAGTGCATCCGCACCCACAAGGTCACCAGCACGGTCGCGGCCATCAGCCAGGCCACCGTGGCCAGTGCCAGCGATGCCTCCAGGCGCAGGCGGTCGACCAGCACATACAAGGTCGCCAGGTACACGAAGTACGGAATGATCGACCACATGCCGAACAGGATGGTGGTCTTCAGGTCGGCAATGCTGCGCCCTTTGCCGACGATGTAATGGGCAATCAGGGCGAAGGTAGGGAACAGCGGCACCAGCCCGGCGATGTAGTAATTGCGCGTCTTCGACAGCACCGCCAGCAGCAGCACCACGCCAGCGCCAAGGGCCGCTTTGAATACCAGGTCCACGTTGTCTTTCCAGGTTGGGTTTGAGGTCAGCCGAGGCCGTATTTTTTCACTTTGTCGAACAGCGTGGTCTTGGCCATGCCCAGCTCCTGGCTGGCCTGGCTCAGGTTGCCGCCAGTGCGTTGCAGGGCGTCGCTGAGCAGGTTGCGCTCGAACGCTTCCACCGCCTCGGCAAAGCCCAGACCTTGGCTGGCACCACCGCTGGGGCCTTTCTTGAACGCCGGCAGGCCGAGGGCATAGCGTTCGGCGACGTTGCGCAGCTCACGCACGTTGCCCGGCCAGTCGTGGGCCATCAGGCGCGACAGGGTCTGGCTGTCCAGGGCAGGTGTTTCACGGTCGAAGCGCAGGGCAGACTGCTGCAGGAAGTGTTCGAACAGCTGCAGGATGTCTTCGCGGCGCTCGCGCAGCGGCGGCAGCTCCAGGGTTACCACGTTCAGCCGGTAATACAGGTCGCTGCGGAACTGGCCGCTCTGGCCCATGGCATCCAGGTCGGACTTGGTGGCGGCGATGACCCGGCAGTCCACCGGAATGCTCTGGTTCGAGCCCAGCCGCTCCAGGGTGCGCTCCTGCAGCACGCGCAACAGCTTGATCTGCAGGTTGATCGGCATGCTCTCCACTTCGTCGAGGAACAGCGTGCCGCCGTTGGCGTGTTCGATCTTGCCGATGCGGCGTTTGCCGGCGCCGGTGAAGGCGTTGGCTTCGTGGCCGAAAATCTCGCTTTCGAACAGGTTTTCCGGCAGGCCGCCACAGTTCAGCGCCACGAACGGCTGGCCCTGGCGGCGGCTGAAGTCGTGCAGGCAGCGGGCGACCAGTTCCTTGCCGGTACCGGTCTCGCCTTCGATCAACACGTTGGCCGAGGTATCGGCAACGTTGGCGATCAGTTCGCGCAGGTGCTCCATGGCTGGCGAGCGGCCAATGATGCGCCCCTCCAGGCTGCTTTGCTCGGCCAACTGGCGGCGCAGGGCCACCACTTCGCGCGACAGCCCGCGCTGTTCAAGGGCGCGGCGCACCACGTCGACCAGGCGCTCCGGGGAGAAGGGCTTTTCCATGAAGTCGTAGGCGCCATTGCGCATGGCGCCGACCGCCATGTCGATATCGCCGTGGCCGGTGATCAGCACCACCGGCAGGCTGCGGTCGCGGGCCTTGAGGCGGTTGAGCAGCTCCAGGCCATCGATGCCCGGCAGGCGGATATCGCTGACGACGATGCCGGCGAAGTCGTCGCCGATGCGTTCCAGCGCTTGCTCGGCGCTGCCCACGCCTTCACAGGCGATGTCTTCCAGGGCCAGCGCCTGCTGGCAGCCGAGCAGCACATGCGGGTCGTCTTCGACGATCAGGACGGTAAGAGGCGCTTGGTTCATGGGTGCTCTGCCGATTCGCTAGGGGGGGATACCAGCGGCAGGGCCAGGACGAAGGCCGTGCCGCCGCTGGCGGGGTGCTCGACGTTGAGGCTGCCCTTGGCGGCGGCGGCAAGGCTCGCCGACAGGGTCAGGCCCAGGCCCAGGCCGTGTTCGCCCGGTTTGGTGGTGAAGAAAGGTTCGAACAGGTGCTTGCGCGCCTCGGCGTCGATGCCGTGGCCATTGTCGCGCACCTGCAAACGGTACTTGTCGCCCTGCAGCTCGCCTTCCAGCCACAGCTGCGGCAGTGGCTGGGCGGCCATGGCATCCAGGGCGTTGCCGATCAGGTTGACCAGGATCTGCTCCAGGCGGGTCTGGTCGATGGCCAGTTGCTGGTCCTCGAACTGATTGTGCAACTGCAGGTGGCAGGCGCTGATGCGGTTGGCCAGCACCTGCAGGGTTGCGTCCACCGCCTTGGCCAGCGAGGCCTGGCCGCTGTCGTCAGCGCGCCGGGCGAACGAGCGCAGGCTGGCGGTGATACGGCCCATGCGGTCAATCAGGTCGTTCATGGTGCGCAGGTTGGTGCTGGCGGTTTCCAGCGCCCCGCGTTCGAGGAAGCGCACGGTATTGCCGGACAGGGTGCGCAGCGCGGCCAGCGGCTGGTTCAGTTCGTGGGCGATGCTGGTCGACATCTGCCCGATGGCGGCCAGCTTGCCGGCCTGTACCAGCTCATCCTGGGCGTGGCGCAGGGTTTGCTCGGCATGCCGGCGCTCGCGAATCTGGCCCTTCAGGCGTTCGTTGCTGGCGCGCAGGTCGGCCGTGCGTTCGGCGATCCGTCGCTCCAGCTGACTGTTGGCTTCCTGCAGGGCCTCGCGGGCTGCCAGGCGGGTGGCGATGACCTTGCGCCGTTCGTTCCAGGCGATGCCGAGGATCGCCAACAAGGCGAAGGCCACGCCCACCAGGATGCCTTGCACCATGGATTCGCGGCGCAGGTCCTGCAGCGGGGTCAGCAGGGTGAAGTGCCAGGGTGTATCGGCCAGGCGCCGGGTCTGGGCCAGGTAGGCCACTTCGTGGGCCTTGCCCTGTGCGGTTTCGCTGTTGGCCGGGAAGGTCAGCTTTTCCACGCCATCGGCCAGGGTTTCCCGGGCCAGGGGTTGCAGCTCGTTCAGCGGCCACCAGTAGTACTGCAGGCTTCGGGCCAGGCGCTCCTTGATTTGCGGGGTCAGCGGGCGTACCGACTTCAGGCGCCGGGCCGGGTCGCTGGAGAGGATGATGATGCCGTTCTCGTCGCTGACGAACGCCTCCAGGCGGGCACGCTGCCAGCGCTCCTCGAGGGTGTCCAGGCGCACTTTGATCACCGCCACGCCAATGATCTTGCCGTGCTCTTCCAGGCCATGGGCCAGGTAATAGCCGGCCTCGCCGGTGGTGCTGCCGATACCGTAGAAACGCCCGGGCTCGCCGCGCACGGCGGTCTGGAAGTAGGCCCGGAACGACAGGTCCTCGCCGAGGAACGAGTCGGCATCGCGCCAGTTGCTGGTGGCCTGGACCCGGCCGTTGGTGTCGAGGACGAAGATGGCCCGGCTGCGACTGCGCCGGTTCAGGCCTTCGAGGTATTCGTTGACGGTCTGCCGCGAGCCGCCGTCAGGGTCGGTGAGCAGGTGCGAGACGCTGTCTTCCAGCTCCAGCAGGCTCGGCAGGTAGGTGTACTTGCTGATTTCGCTCTCGACCGTGCGCGCGTGCAGCTCCAGCTGGCGCTCGCCGTTTTCGCTGAGGGTGCGGATGCCGTTGCTCTCGCTGATCAGGTAGCCAGCCATGCCCAGGCCGACCATCAGCAGGATGATCAGTGGCGGCAACAGCAATTGGCGGAGGAGGCGGGATTTCACGGCAGGCTTGGCAGGGAGAAGAAGCGAAGGATCGCATTTCATCACAGTGGCCTTGTCACGACCAGCGCCTGCTGCCCGAAAGGGCAGCGGCGCCGACCGCTTCAGTGAAGCAAAATCAGTGCTGCAGGATCTTGCTGAGGAAGTGCTGGGTACGTTCGTGGCGGGCGCTCGGGTTGCCGAAGAAGTCTTCCTTCTGGCAATCCTCGATGATGTTGCCCTTGTCCATGAAGATCACGCGGTTGGCCACCTTGCGGGCGAAGCCCATTTCATGGGTCACGCACATCATGGTCATGCCCTCGTGGGCCAGCTCGACCATCACGTCCAGTACTTCGTTGACCATTTCCGGGTCCAGCGCCGAGGTCGGTTCGTCGAACAGCATGACGATCGGATCCATCGACAGGGCGCGGGCGATGGCCACGCGCTGCTGCTGGCCGCCGGAAAGCTGGCCGGGGTGCTTCTTGGCATGGGCACCGAGGCCGACGCGGTCGAGCAGGGCCAGGCCCTTCTTGGTCGCTTCCGCTTCGCTGCGGCCGAGCACCTTGCGCTGGGCAATGGTCAGGTTCTCGGTGATGGACAGGTGCGGGAACAGCTCGAAGTGCTGGAACACCATGCCAACGCGCGAACGCAGCTTGGGCAGGTTGGTCTTGGGGTCGGCAATCGAGGTGCCGTCGACCACGATGTCACCTTTCTGGAACGGCTCCAGGGCGTTGACACACTTGATCAGGGTGGACTTGCCCGAGCCCGACGGGCCACATACCACCACCACTTCACCCTTCTTGACCTCGGTGCTGCAGTCGGTCAGTACCTGGAAGTCCCCGTACCACTTGTTGACGTTCTTGATGGAAATCATACGGCGATCCTTTTTTGCAGACGCTTGACCAGCCACGAAGCGGAGAAGCTGATGAGGAAGTACACGACACCGGCGAAGATCAGGAACTCATGGGAGCGCCCGATGATGTCGCCGTTGGAGCGTGCCGAGTTGAGGAAGTCCACCAGGCCCACGGTGTATACCAGCGAGGTGTCCTGGAACAGGATGATGCTCTGCTGCAGCAGCAGCGGGGTCATCTTGCGGAAGGCCTGGGGCAGGATGATCAGGCGCATGGTCTGGCCGTAGGTCATGCCCAGGGCCTGGGCGGCGCCCATCTGGCCCTTGGAGATCGACTGCACGCCGGCGCGGACGATTTCGCAGAAGTACGCGGCCTCGAACATCATGAATGCCACCACGCAGGAGGTGAAGGCACCCACCGGGGTGTCCTCGCCGGTGATCCAGCGCAGCACGAACGGTACCGCCAGGTAGAACCAGGTGATTACCAGCAGCAGCGGGATCGAGCGGAAGTAGTTGACGTAGGCACCGGCCACGTTCGACAGCAGCTTGCTCGACGACAGGCGCATCAAAGCCAGGATGGTCCCCAGGACGATGCCGCCGACCACGCCCATGACCATCAGCTGCAGGGTCATGACCATGCCTTCCCACAGGGCAGGCAGGGCCGGGATGATTTCGCTGAAATCCATGTCCATTTATTTGCCCCCTACGGAAATCAGGCCGGGCACCGAGACTTTCTTCTCGACCATGCGCATCAGCAGCATCAGGCCCATGTTCAGGGTGAAGTAGATCAGCGTGGCCAGGGTGAAGGCCTCGAACAGGTTGGCCGAGAATTCGGCGGTCTGCTTGGTCTGCGCCAGCAGTTCCATCAGGCCGATCAGCGACGCCACCGACGAGTTCTTGAACACGTTCAGGAATTCCGAAGTGAGCGGCGGAATGATGATCCGGTAGGCTTGCGGCAGCAGCACGTTGGTGTAGATCTGCGACAGGCTGAAGCCCATGGCGCGGGCGGCGGCTTCCTGGCCGCGGGGCAGCGCCTGGATGCCGGTACGCACCTGTTCGCACACGCGGGCGGCGGTGAACAGGCCCAGGCAGATGACCACGCTGATCAGCGCCGAGGTGGTCGGGTTGAGGTCCTGCTTGAACCATTCCTGCAGGCCTTCTGGCAGCAGGTCCGGCACCAGGAAGTACCAGATGAACAGCTGCACCAGCAGCGGCACGTTGCGGAACAGCTCCACGTAGGCAGTGGCGATACCTGCTACCACACGGTTCGGCACGGTGCGCATGACGCCGAGGAGCGAACCCAGCAGCAAGGCGATGATCCAGGCGGTGATGGCGATGGCGATGGTCCAGCCCAGACCGGTGACGTACCAGTCCAGATAGGTTTCGCTGCCCACGCCGGTGGACTTGAAGAACACGCCCCAGTCCCAGTTGTAATTCATCGGGATTTCCCCTCAGACGGTTGTTTCACGGGCACCTTCCAGCATCCGAGGGCGTAATGCCCTCGGATGAAAGGTTAGACACTAACAGGTGGCCTGCAGGTTTAATTCGCGCGTTGCAGCGCAGCAGGCCACTGGCTGGGGATCAGGACTTCTTCTCGTCCGCGGCCTTGTCGGTCGGCTCGGCGATCAGTTTCTTCAGCTCGTCGCTCATCGGGAACTGCAGGTTCAGGCCCTTTGGCGGGATTGGTTGCTGGAACCACTTGTCGTAGCTCTTGTTGACTTCGCCCGACTTGAAGTAACCGACGATGGCGTCATCGACCGCTTTCTTGAAGGCAGCGTCATCCTTGCGCACCATGCAGCCGTAGATTTCGTACGACTGTGGGGTACCGGTGATGACCCAGTCCGATGGCTTGCGCGCCTTGGCCATTTCGCCGGCGAGCAGGGCGTCGTCCATCATGAAGGCCACGGCGCGGCCGCTTTCGAGCATGTTGAAGGCTTCACCGTGGTCCTTGGCGGAAATCACGTTCATCTTCATCTGCTTGTCGGCGTTCATCGCCTTGAGGATGCGCTCGGAGGTGGTACCGGCGGTGGTCACCACGTTCTTGCCGGCCAGGTCCGGGAAGTCCTTGTATGCTGGCTGACCGTCCTTGACCTTGGTCAGCAGGCGGGTACCGACTTCGAAGATGCCGACCGAGAAACCGACCTGCTGCTGGCGCTCGACGTTGTTGGTGGTGGAGCCGCACTCGAGGTCCACGGTGCCGTTCTGCACCAGCGGGATGCGGGTCTGGGAAGTGACCAGGTTGTAGCGGACCTTGATGTCCGTACCCAGTTGCTTCTTCAGGGCGTCGACGACAGCCAGCTGGATGTCATGCGAGTAGCCCACGGGCTCGGGCTTGCCGGCCAGGTAGGAAAACGGGATGGAGGAGTCGCGGTGGCCCAGGGTGATGGTGCCCGAATCCTTGATCTTCTTCAGGGTGCCGGTCAGTTCTTCGGCCATGGCCGGCGAAGCGATCACAGCGGCCGCGATGGCGGCGCCCAGCAATTGACGAACGATACGCATCAAATTTTCCTCGACGTGTTTGTTTTTTTTATGGAGCCGTTGGCGGACTCTTTCGTTCAACGAATACCGCAAGAAGCGAGTGCATTCGGCTACCAAGTGTAGAGCATGAGTCGTGCCAAGCCCTGATATCGATCATAACGTCGCATATTCCGAGGGATACAAGCGATTTTTCATGCTGCAGGCTCGCTGTGTCGTGACGGGTTTCCGAACGAATGCCGGGATGGCGTTCGGAAACCCGAATGGCTGATCGGCGAGCTGTATCAAGCTCGACATATTTACCGCGGGGTGGATCAACGCACGTGCTCACATCCGGGCTTTCCAGACTGGAGATTCCTCTGTGGCTGCCATTCATTCCTTCGCCCAAACCTCTGTCGATCACTTGATAGCGCGACAACTACCTTCATGGCTCGTCAATGCCGAGGTTGCGCATGCGCGGGCCTTTCGCCAGGCCTTGTCAGCCCAGCAGGCCTGCGCCGAGCGTTTGCGCCAGGTAATGCAGCCTGTTCCTTCGATCGAGACGTTTGCCCTGGCGCGGCTGGAAACGGCCTTGCGCGACGCGGGGCTGGAGCAGGTCGATCCTCGGCAGGCGTTCGTCTTGATCGAAGAGCAGTTCAAACTGCCTTCGGCCGCCGAGAAACTGTATCAACCCACGGTAACCTACAAGTCACAGCACAGTTTGCTGGCGGCGGCTTTGCACAACTTCCAGGACCAGGAAACCCGGCCTTGGCTGTTGCGCAAGGCAAAGCTGGTCGGCGCCCAAGGCGTAGCCTTGCCCCTTTCGTTCGAGCATTTTGCCGCGTTGTGCCGCAGCCTGGATGTTGGTGCGGGCTATCAGGCACTGCTGAAGAATGTGCTGCAGCCCAAGTCGGGCCGTGGTCAACCCAGGGATCAGGCGCGCAAGGAAATCGAGCAGCTTTTCCAGGACTGCCAGCGCACCCGCCTGGAAGCTTCGCTGTACGAGGCCAGGATCAAGGGGCATATGGACGAAGCGGACCTGCGGCGATTGCTGTCATGTTTCACCTCGCAGAGTGGAAAGGATGGTGCCAACGGCACTCTGATTGCGCGTCAGCTCTATTTGCTTGGCAAGTGCATCATCGGTGTAATCGCCTTCGAATGGCGAGTGGCCGGCAGCGATGTGATCGACGAAATCATCCTGTGGGTGCCTGATGACCCTGAAAAAGCCATCCGTCACTACGATAGTTGGCAGGATGCCTACCAGGACATGGGCATGCGCTTGCGTGCGCCCTCGTTCCGCCGGTTTTTCGAGCGGTTCATCAAGGCACGCGACTGCAACGGATTCACCCAGGCGTTGACCAGTCTGCTTGCAGCATCCGCCCCTGGTTCGCCGCTGCAGCTCGACGGCCGAAACCTGCCCGTCACGGGTGATGTGTTCGCCCACGTCCAGGCGCAGCAGATGGCCAGGATCTTCGACGATGCGCGTTTCATTGCCGTGCCCACGGATGATGAAGATCGCCAGAGCAGGCAGCAGCGGTTGCAGCAGATGCTGTCCGCAGGGCTGGACCTGTTGGGGATGGCGGCTTTTTTCATACCCACGCTGGGCGAGGTGCTGCTGGTGATCAACGCCGCACAGTTGCTGGACGAGGTCTACGAAGGCTATGAGGCCTGGCGATTAGGGGATCGCCAAGCAGCGCTGGCTCACCTGTTCAGCGTTGCCGAGAACCTGGCACTGGCCGGGGCGGTTTCCGGGACCATGCATGTATTGCCGCGCATTCCGTTTGTCGATGCGCTGGAACCTGGACTGGCCGCAGGGGGCAAGGTGAAGCTCAGGCACGGCAGCACGCATGCGCACGTGGAGCAAAGTCCTGCAGCGCTATTGCAAGCTCTCGCCCCACAAACGCTCGGCAGTGTGCTGGAGGATGATGCGCGCACGCTTGTGGCTGTCACCGGCTACGGCACCGATGAGCTGCGGCGCCTGTGCGTAGAGCTGGCGCCGGTCCCGGCACGGATCCAGGACATGCATGAGCGCATAGGCCTGCATCGCAGTTCAGCCGGGCTTGAAGGCCCATTGTTCGAAGAGGCGTTCACCGCCCTGAGCGAACCCCTTGATTCAGACCAGGTGATTCTGATGCAGGCGTTCAAGGGCCTGACGCCTCATGGGGCTGCGGAAATCATCAGGCACACCAGCACTGCTCAGCTGGAAAGCTTCCGTACCACCGGGCGCCTGCCGCTGAGCATGGCTGAACGGGCGCGCCGGTATGCTCGGGACAGCCGTCTGGACAAGGCCTGCCTCGGCATGCGCTTGCATGGCATGATCAACGCAGACAGCGAGCAGTTGGTGATGGGGCTGGTTGCGAAGAAGGCGCCATGGCCCTCTTCGCACCCTGTGGAGCTGCGCTCGGGCAGCCGCAATGGTCGCGTGCAGTTTGCCAGTCATCCCGAGTCGAAAGCCCAGGCCAGGGTCATCGTGAGGAGCGGGGCAGGTTACCGCCTCGACAAGGGCGATGGTGCGAACACGGAGGGTGCTGGCCAGTCGTTGCTGAAGGTGGTGGTGCAATGCCTGGACGAAGAGCAGAAGGTCGCACTGGGCTCCAGTAGCCTCGATGCCAGGCAACTACGTGACTGGTTGATGGAAGCAGCCAGTGCCGATCGCGAACTGGCTGGCCGGCTGATTGGCTTGGCGCCATCGGGTGAAGGCATCCATCTGCCCAGGCGCTTTGGCGACGGACGCCTGGGCTACAGGCTCAGCGGCGGTGGGGAGAGCAGCCAGCAAGCGATCAGGCGCGGGATTCACCAGATCTTTCCGACGCTCAGCGAGTTGCAGCTGCAGGCTTATCTGAACGCTGTGCGGGCGCAAGGCCATAGTCTCTGGGATCACTACCAGCTGCTGCAACGCCAGCTTGCGGAGCTGCGGCAGGCCTTGAGCGAATGGCAAGGCCAATGGCGAACACCTGCCGATGCCGTGAGGCGCCGTCGGGTCGCCGAAACCTTGCGTCGCAGCTGGCGGCGCAAGCTGGTGGATGCCAATGACGAATACGAGCTGGTAATCGATGGCGAGCATGTCGGTGAGCTGCCGACGCTGCCTGCGGGGCTCGAATTTGCGCATGTGCAACGGTTGGTCCTGCGCAATATGAACCTGGCGAGCATCGAAGCGGATTTTCTCCACCGCTTCCCCAACCTGGTCGAACTGGACCTGAGCGAAAACCGCCTCACTCAGGTGCCGCCGGGAATAGAAAGGCTGGTACACCTGCGCCGCCTGAACCTTGCACGTAACCAGATCGTGATCAACGCCGAAGCCAATCATCGCTTTGCCCAGCTAACGTTGCTGGATACGATCGAGCTGAGTTTCAATCCGCTACGCCAGGCGCCGGACCTGTCAGGTTTGCGTCATGTGCGGCAACTGCATCTGCGTGCGACCGAGTTGGTGGATTTGGAGGAGTTGCTGGCACGCGCCTCCTGGAGAGCGTTGATTGACGCACGAGAAAACCGGATTCGCGAACTGCAGCGGGAAATGCAAGGGCTGAACTTGCGACTGGCGCGAATCGAGCTGCATGACAACCCGTTGAGCCGGGCCAGCCATGAGCAGCTCGACCGTGCGCATGTCGGCACAATCCCGGGCACCCGAGGAAGTACCTCCTACAAGCATCGTGAAGCCAGTGTGGAGGTCCGCGGGCTGTGGACGCAAACCCGTGACCCGGCGCTGCGCAGGCAGCGCGAGGCGACCTGGGATCGGTTGCAGCAGGAGGTCGGGTCGCGCGACCTGTTCCGGTTTCTGGCTGATCTGAGCCAGGGGGACGATTTTACGGAACACCCGGGCCACTACCGTCGGCGCATATGGCGCATCCTGGATGCCTGTGAGCAGAGCGAAGTGGTGCGCGAGCAGTTGTTCCGCGAGGTCGGGGGGCCGCGCAGTTGTGAAGACCGTTTGCTGTTGATATTGAATCAGCTGGAAGTCGGTGTGCTGGTACAGCAGGGTGTCACCGGTGTACCACCGGCCATGATGGAACAAAGCCTGGTACGGCTGGGGCGCCAGCTTTACCGGCTGGATCTGGTGGACGCGATCGCAGCCCGGCATGTGCAGCGCATGCGCGCAGGTGCCATTGACCGGGTCGATGAAATCGAGGTCAGGCTGTTGTTCCGTAACCAGCTGGCGCAGGCGCTTGAATTGCCGATCCATGTCGAGGACATGCATTACGCGTCATATGCCAATATAACGGACGCCGAACTGGTCGAAGCTCGACTGGAGGTACTGGAAACCGAGACGCCTCAGGCCATTCAGCAGGCCCTGGCGCAGAGGCCGTTCTGGGTGGACTACACAAGGCGGCGGTACGCCGAACGGTTCGAGCAGCTTGCGGAGCCTTACCACCAGCGCCTGGCCGAGTATGAGGCGCAAGCTGCAAGCGCCAGCGAGCAGCTCTACCTGCAAAAAGCCGACGAGCTGATGCATGAGCTGGAAGCGGCCGAGCGTGAGTTGCTGCGGGCACTGGCCGAGGAGGCGTGGAGGCGCTTTGCCGAGTGAGGCAGGGTGGCCATCCGCGTTGCGGGCTGGCTACCCTGGCATGTCAGGCCGCGCGAGTTGCGGCCTGGGTTGCCTGCTTGTGGCGAAGGTACTCAATCAGCGCTTCTTGCTCCGTGACGCTGGTGAACAGGCCGAGCTTGGTGCGACGCCAGAGGATGTCGTCCGCGCTCATGGCCCATTCTTCCCGCATGAGGTAGTCCACTTCATGAGCGAACAACCCGCCACCGATGGACTGCCCCAGGTCCTGCGGCCCTTGCACACCCTCGAGCAACTGCCATACGCGGCTGCCGTAAGTCAGAGCCCAGCGCTTGGCGATATCGACCGGCAGCCATCCGCAACGGGCCAGCACGGCATCGACCAAGGCTTGCACGGTGGTCATCCGTTCGCCGCCCGGCAGTGGCGAGCTGGCTGTCCAGCTGCCGCGCATTTGCGGGAAGTGCGGCTTGAGCTCGGCCATGGCTGACTCGGCCAGCTTGCGGTAGGTGGTCAGCTTGCCGCCGAACACCGAGAGCAACGGTGCCTGGCCTTCCCCGGCGGACAACGCCAGGGTGTAGTCGCGAGTTACTGCCGATGGGTTGTCGGATTCGTCGTTGCACAGCGGGCGGACGCCCGAATAGGTGTGCAGGATATCGCTGCGGCCCAGTTGATGGTTGAAATGCGCGTTGACCACTTTCAACAGGTAGTCGGTTTCCTGGTCGGTGATCGCCACCTTGGCTGGGTCGCCGGTGTATTCGCGGTCGGTCGTGCCGATCAGGGTGAAGCGGTCGAGGTAGGGAATGCAGAAGACGATGCGCTGGTCTTCGTTCTGCAGGATGTAGGCGTGTTCCCCCTCGTACAGGCGCGGCACGATCAAGTGGCTGCCCTGGATCAGGCGGATGCCATAGGGCGCATCGAGCTTGAGGTCATCCTTGATGAAACTGGCTACCCACGGGCCGGCCGCATTGACCAGGGCGCGAGCGCGGATGGTCTGCAGGCTGCCATCGGCGTGCTGCAGCTCGACTTGCCAGACCCCTTCGCTGCGCTCTGCGCGCAAGCAACGAGTGCGGGTGCGGATGTGCGCGCCGTTTTCACGGGCGGCCATGGCATTGAGTATGACAAGGCGCGCATCGTCCACCGCGCAGTCGGCATATTCGAAACC
Source organism: Pseudomonas sp. 43(2021) (assembly GCF_017490805.1). Classification (NCBI taxonomy): domain Bacteria; kingdom Pseudomonadati; phylum Pseudomonadota; class Gammaproteobacteria; order Pseudomonadales; family Pseudomonadaceae; genus Pseudomonas; species Pseudomonas sp. 43(2021). The sequence goes on along the minus strand of NZ_JAFGYJ010000014.1, from coordinate 77,223 downwards.
ACGGGTGATCTCTGGCTTGAGCGGGTAGCCGGCGCCAAAGCGCAGGCTGCGCGAGGCGCCCAGGCGTTTGCGTTTGCCCAGGTGGTCATACAGGAACAGGCCGGCGCGAATCATCCAGGCCGGGCGCAGGTGCGGGCGGTGCGGTAGCACGAAGCGCATGGGCTTGACGATGTGCGGGGCTTTGGCCAGCAACACTTCGCGCTCGGCCAGCGCTTCACGCACCAGGCGGAACTCGTAGTGCTCCAGGTAGCGCAGGCCGCCGTGGATCAACTTGCTGCTGGCCGACGAGGTGTGCTGGGCGAGGTCATCCTTTTCGCACAGGAACACTTTGAGGCCGCGGCCGGCCGCATCGGCAGCGATGCCCACGCCATTGATGCCGCCGCCGATCACAGCGAGGTCATAGCAGTCAGCGAGTGGGGGCTGGGACGAAACGGGCTTGGACACGGGCAAGGCCTCCTGGTAGCTGTTCATATCGATTATGAACATTGATGTTCGTTTTCGAAAATATTAGCGCAACAGAAAGCCGGTCGCCAGCCAGTCTTTATAGAAAAAACTGATCAGATGACAATGAAGTGAACATATACGAAAATTTCGGGTGATCGGTGTGAAAGGTGAGGCGCCTGTGAGATCGAGCGCCGCGCGATCTCGCAGGCGCTACAAAACCTGTGGCATGCGCCTGTCAGCCCTCACACCACCTCAAGCCGAATCTTGTACTGGTTGAGCAACTGGGTGAGGGCGGGGGCTGGCGCCTGGTCGGTCACAAGGCAGTCGACCATGCTGATCGAGCCCATGCGCACCATGGCGTTGCGCCCGAATTTGCTGGAGTCGGCGGCAAGGATCACTTGCCTGGCATTGGCGATGATCGCCTGGGATACCCGTACTTCCTGATAGTCGAAATCGAGCAGGCTACCGTCTTCGTCGATGCCACTGATGCCCACCAGGGCGAAGTCGACCTTGAACTGGTTGATGAAGTCGACACTGGCCTGGCCGACCACGCCGCCATCACGACGCACCGTGCCTCCCGCCACCAGCACTTCGAAATCGTCCTTGGCGGCAAGGATTGCGGCCACGTGCAGGTTATTGGTGATGACCTTCAGGTGATTATGGTTGAGCAGCGCCCGGGCAATGGACTCGGTGGTCGTGCCAATGTTGATGAACACCGAAGCATGGTCGGGAATCTGCTGGGCTACGGCTTCGGCGATGCGTTGCTTTTCGTCGCGCATCTGGTCGGCACGCATGGCGTAGGCGGTGTTCTCGATGCTCGAGTCGTAGGCGGCGCCACCGTGGTAACGGCGCAACAGGTTGAGCTCGGCCAGTTGGTTGATATCACGGCGGATAGTCTGTGGCGTGACGACGAACAGCTGCGCCATTTCTTCGATACTGACGTAACCGCGTTCACGCACCAGTTCGAGGATTTGTTGTTGGCGAGGGGGCAGATTCATGGGCGGTCCTTTGGGGCTGCCGGACAAATGCTGCAATGATGCCGTAGGACGCGGACTACGGCCAGTAGACTAACGGGCCTGCTGTTTCACGCGGTCCCTGCCGCGGCGCCCGCCATCCACAAAACCCGGAAGCTTGCACTGGTCCCTGTGGGAACGGCTTTAGCCGCGAACACCGGCGCAGCCGGTGCCATCTTCACGGGTAACGCCGCTCCCACAGGATTTGGGCATGCTTTCGCGCCGGGGATCAGGCCTCGTGATCTTCCCAGTCACGGGTACGCTCGACCGCTTTTTTCCAGCCGGCATACAACTTCTCTTTCTGCGCTTCGTCCAGCTGTGGGCTGAATTCGCGTTCGATGATCGCCTTGTCGCGCAGCTCGTCCAGACCGCTCCAGAAGCCACAGGCAAGGCCCGCCAGATAGGCCGCGCCCAATGCCGTGGTCTCGCGCATCTTCGGCCGCTCCACGCAGGTGCCGAGGATGTCGGCCTGGAACTGCATGAGGAAGTTGTTGGCCACCGCACCGCCGTCCACACGCAGCTCGGACAGGCGCTGGCCGCAGTCCTGCTGCATGGCGTCGAGCACATCCCGGGTCTGGTAGGCGATCGACTCCAGTGCCGCGCGGATAATGTGGTCCACCTTAACGCCACGGGTCAGGCCGAACAGCGCGCCGCGGGCATACGGGTCCCAGTACGGAGCGCCCAGGCCGGTGAAGGCGGGCACCAGGTATACGCCGTTGCTGTCCTTGACCTTGCTGGCGAAGTATTCGGTATCCAGGGCGTCGTTGACGATCTTCAGCTCGTCACGCAGCCACTGCACGGTAGAGCCACCGTTGAACACAGCGCCCTCCAGGGCATAGGCCACTTCGCCCCGCGGACCGCAAGCGATGGTGGTGAGCAGGCCATGGGATGACTTCACCGCCTGGTCGCCGGTGTTCATCAGCAGGAAGCAACCGGTGCCGTAGGTGTTCTTGGCCTGGCCTGGCTCCACGCACATCTGGCCAAACAGCGCCGACTGCTGGTCGCCGGCGATACCGGCAATGGCGATGCCGCTCTTGGTGTGGCCGTAGACCTCGGAGGAAGGGCGTACCTCGGGCAGCATCTGCCGTGGGATGCCGAGGATTTCCAGGAGCTTGTCGTCCCACTGCAGGCTGTGGATGTTGAACATCAGCGTGCGCGAGGCGTTGGTGTAATCGGTGACATGCACCTTGCCTCCGGAGAACTTCCAGATCAGCCAGGTATCGATGGTGCCGAACAGCAGCTCGCCGCGCTCGGCGCGTTCGCGGGCGCCCTCGACGTTGTCGAGGATCCATTTCAGCTTGGTGCCGGAGAAGTACGGGTCGGTGACCAGGCCGGTGGTTTCGCGAATGTAGTCTTCATGGCCGTCGCGCTTGAGCTGGGCGCAGATCTCGGTGCTGCGGCGGCACTGCCAGACGATGGCGTTGTACACCGGGCGACCGGTTTCCTTGTCCCACACCACGGTGGTTTCACGCTGGTTGGTGATACCCAGCGCGGCGACCTGGGCGTGGCTGATACCCGCCTGGGCCAAGGCCTCGACCATGGTCGCGCTCTGTGTGGCGAAGATTTCCATCGGGTCATGCTCGACCCAGCCTGCCTGCGGGTAGTGCTGGGCGAACTCGCGCTGGGAGGTACCCACCACATTGGCGTCGCGGTCGAAAATGATGGCCCGCGAACTGGTGGTGCCCTGGTCCAGGGCGATGATGTAGTTCTTATCCTGGGTGTCTGTCATGGTCGTAGGCCTTGCGAAAATAGGGGTTCAGGGCTGGGCTTGATGCCGGCGTCAATTGACTTGAGTATCGCCCTGGCGATTGTCATTTGTCTCAGGGTTCACGGCGGCTGCCATTGGCAGGTTGCGGGCGATCAGGCCGCGATAGGTCGCGGCCCCCAGGCAGGCGCCAAGGATCGGTGCGAACACCGGAACCAGGAAATAAGGCATGTCCCGACCGCCAGTGAAGGCGATTTCGCCCCAACCGGCCAGGAAGGTCATGAGTTTTGGCCCGAAATCGCGGGCCGGGTTCATGGCAAAGCCGGTCAACGGGCCCATTGCGCTGCCGATCACGGCGATCAACAGGCCGATCAGCAGCGGGGCCATGGCGCCGCGCGGCAGGCCGTTGTTGTCGTCGGTCAGGGCCATGATCACGGCCATCAGGATGGCGGTGATGACCACTTCGACCAGGAACGCCTGGCCGGTGGACAGCGACGGGTGCGGATAGGTGGAGAACACCGAGGCCAGCTCCAGGCTGGCTTCGCTACCGCGCAACATGGCGTGGGCCTGTTCGAAATCGAAGAACAGGTTGCTGTACAGGGTGTAGACCAACGCTGCGCCACAGAACGCGCCGCATACCTGGGCCAGCATGTAGAAGGGCAGCTTGCGCTTGTCGAAACCGGCGAACAGGGTGAGGGCGATGCTCACCGCCGGGTTCAGGTGCGCGCCGGAAATGCCGGCGGTGAGGTAGATCGCCATGCTGACGCCCACGCCCCAGATGATACTGATTTCCCACAGGCCGAAGCTGGCGCCCGCGACCTTGAGCGCGGCGACGCAGCCGGTACCGAAGAAGATGAGCAGTGCAGTACCGAGGAACTCGGCCAGGCATTGGCTGGACAGCGTGGGTTGGCGTAGAGCAGTCGTCATGTATGACCTCGTTTTTTTTGTTGTGAGGCGCGTGGCGCTCGACAGCAAAGCCTGGAGTCTATCCCCATTGACCCCAGGCAGATGTAGGAAATGCACCTTAAAAGTGCACCATTTATTCAGAAACGAAAAAATATAGACAAGAAACGCTGATGTCAAAGGTCGAAAGTGAACGGTCGGTCACGAGCTGGCTGCTGATTTCCGGTGCGGATCCGCGTACTAGAGGGGTGCGCTTGCTGTGCGCTGGCTGCGATGTGGGAATTATCCTAAAGTAGCCACCGAGCCGTCCCCGACCGGAGCCCCTGCATGACCCCCGCCCTAGACCTGTTGAAGAAGCACCGCGCCGAGCATCGTGTGCACAGTTACGAACATGACCCCAAGTCGGCGTCATATGGTCTTGAGGCTGCGGAAAAGCTCGGTCTCGACCCGCAGCAGGTGTTCAAGACCTTGCTGGCGAGCAGCGAGAAGGGGGAGTTGCTGGTGGCGGTGGTGCCTGTGGTGGGCACGCTGGACCTCAAGGCCCTGGCCCATGCTGCCGGGGTGAAAAAGTGCGAGATGGCCGACCCGGCGGCGGCGCAGCGGGCCACGGGGTACCTGGTGGGAGGGATCAGCCCGTTGGGGCAGAAGAAGCGCCTGCGCACCTTTATCGATGACTCGGCACAGAACTTTGCAACCATCCATGTCAGCGCCGGGCGGCGTGGGCTGGAGGTGGAGTTGGCGGCAGCGGTATTGGCCGAGCATACCCAGGGCAAGTTTGCCGGGATCGGGCGGGGCTGAGAATTTTCGGGGCTGCTTTGCAGCCCTTTCGCGACTCAAGGCCGCTCCCACAGGTACAACGCCGCCCGTGAATGGTGCGCTGTACCTGTGGGAGCGGCCTTGAGTCGCGAAAGGGCCGCAAAGCGGCCTCAGGATTTTGAATCAGGTCGCCGAACTGTATCGACGCACGCCGTTTTCCTGCCGCGGCAACTGCGCCGCCACGCTACCCGGCACGGGGAACAGCACCAGGTGATCGGCCTTTACCGCAATCCCCACATCCTCACCGACCTGATGGTCGTCATGGCTAGGGAAGATCGCCTCCAGCTGGCTGCCGGTCGGCAACTGCAGGCGGTACAAGGTCGATGCACCAAGGAAGCTTTTGCCGACGATGTTCGCTTGCAGCGCGCTGCCCGGTGCGTGGACGATATCGTCAGGGCGCAGCAGCACATCCACCGAGCTGCCCGGCGCCATGATGTAGGCACGGTTGCCGCGCAGTTCACCCAGCTCGGTATTGACTGCCTCGTGGCTGCTCATCTGCCCACGGATGAAATACCCCTGGCCGATGAAGCTGGCCACGAACGGCGTCTGCGGCTCGTGGTAAAGGTTGTAGGGCGTGTCCCACTGCTCCAGACGGCCTTCCTTGAACACGCCGACCTGGTCGCTGACGGCAAAGGCTTCTTCCTGGTCATGGGTCACCAGGATGGCGCTGGTGCCACGGCTCTTGAGGATGTCGCGCACCTCATGGCTCAGGCGCCGGCGCAGCTCCACGTCGAGGTTGGAGAATGGCTCGTCGAGCAGCAGCAGTTGCGGCTCCGGTGCCAGCGCACGGGCCAGGGCGACCCGTTGCTGTTGGCCGCCGGACAGTTCGTGCGGGTAGCGCCCGCCCAGGCCGCCCAGCTTGACCAGCTCGAGCATCTCTTCGATGACCTCGGCCTGGCGCGGGTGCTTGGCGATGCCGAAGGCAACGTTCTGCGCCACGGTCAGGTGCGGGAACAGCGCATAGTCCTGGAACACCATGCCGATGCGGCGTTTTTCCGGGGCCAGGGTGAAACCGGCGCGGGAAATGACCTCGCCCGCCAGCTGGATCTCGCCGTCGTGCACCGGCTCGAAACCGGCGATGGCGCGCAGGGTGGTGGTCTTGCCGCAACCGGATGAACCCAGCAGGCAACCGATGTCGCCTGCGTTCAGGTGCAGATTGAGGTTCTGGACGATGCGCTGGTCGCCATAGCCGCAGGCGAGGTTGCGCAGGTTGAGCAGTAGGGGTTGACTCATGCGTGGTGGTAAGCCGGTTCTACAAGGAATTCGAGAAGGGCCTTCTGTGCATGCAGGCGGTTTTCAGCCTGGTCCCAGGCGACCGAACGAGGGTCGTCGAGCAGGTCATGGCTGATTTCCTCACCACGGTGGGCTGGCAGGCAGTGCATGAACAGGGCGTCGGGTGCCGCCAGGTCGAGCAGTGCGCGGGTGACCTGGTAAGGCGCGAAATGCGCCAGGCGCCGTGCAGTTTCCTCCTCCTGGCCCATGGAAGTCCAGACATCCGTGGTCACCAGGTGGGCGCCGCGCACGGCTTCCTTCGGGTCGCGCACGATCTGCACGTGGTCGCCGCCAATGGCCATGAAGCGTGGGTCCGGTTCGTAGCCTTCGGGGCAGGCGATGCGCAGCTGGAAGTCGAACTGCCTGGCCGCCTCGATGTACGAGTTGCACATGTTGAAGCCGTCGCCGATCCAGGCCACGGTCTTGCCCTGGATCGAGCCGCGGTGTTCGAGGAAGGTCTGCATGTCGGCCAGCAGCTGGCACGGGTGCGACTCGTCGGACAGGGCGTTGATCACCGGCACACGCGAGTTGGCGGCGAATTCGGTCAGGGTGCTGTGGGCGTGGGTACGGATCATCACCACGTCGAGCATGCTCGACAGCACGATGGCGCTGTCGCCGATCGGCTCGCCACGGCCCAGCTGGGTGTCGCGCGGGGACAGGAAGATGGCCTGGCCGCCGAGCTGGATCATGCCGGCCTCGAACGACACGCGGGTACGGGTCGAGGACTTCTCGAAGATCATGCCCAGCACGCGGTTCTTCAGGGGCTCGAACAACACGCTTCGCTTGCGCAGGTCCTTCAGCTCGATGCCGCGGCGGATCACACCGAGCAATTCGTCGGTGGTGAAGTCCAGCAGGGAGAGAAAGTGCCTAGCGCTCATGATTGACTACCTTATCTGCAACGGTATGCAGGTCGACCGTATGGTTTTTTTTGACAACGGGAGTGACCTGCGGCGTAAGCCGCACGGGGGCGGACGAAATAGGGAAAGGCGCAATACTATAAGTAAATGTCGCCTGAAGCCAAGAGGGGAAACAGCTGCCCAATACCAAAGGGTGTTGCAAAGGGTGTCTTTATCCGACGGGCTGTGCTGTTTTTTATTTGCTACAGAGGGTTGTACACGGCTTGCTGGCAATTTGGCAAATGGCTGTCGCAAATCGTGTGCCTGATGTCGGTGGATTCACGCCGCGAAGCGCGCTGGCCGGTGGTGGGGGCTGGGTGCATAGTCGATGTTCGACAACTCTTCACAACTACCTCCACGACAACAAGGCAGAGGCGGCCATGACCAAGACCCTGCATCACCGTGCCTGTCACCTGTGCGAAGCGATCTGTGGGCTGAATATCGAAGTCAGCCATGACGACGATGGGCGGGCGCTGATCAGTTCGATCAAGGGCGACCCCCAGGACCCGTTCAGCCGTGGTCATGTCTGCCCAAAGGCCGTGGCCCTGCAGGACATCCAGAACGACCCTGACCGCCTGCGCCAGCCGCACAAGCGGGTGGGCGAGCACTGGCAGGCCATCGGCTGGGATGAGGCTTTTGCCCTGGCCGCCGACAGGCTGTGGGCGATCCAGCAGGCCCATGGGCGCAATGCCGTGGCGGTGTACCAAGGCAACCCGAGCGTGCACAACTACGGTTTGATGACCCACAGCAACTACTTCCTGGGCCTGCTGAAAACCCGCAACCGCTTTTCTGCCACCTCGGTGGACCAGTTGCCGCAGCACCTGGTCAGCCACTTGATGTACGGCCATGGCCTGCTGCTGCCGATCCCGGACATCGACCAGACCGGTTTCATGCTGATCCTTGGCGGCAACCCGCTGGCCTCCAATGGCAGCATCATGACCGTGCCGGACGTGGAAAAGCGCCTGAAGGCCCTGCGCGCCCGGGGCGGGCGCCTGGTGGTGGTGGACCCGCGGCGCAGCGAAACGGCGGCCATGGCCGACAGTCACCTGTTCATCCGCCCGGGAGGGGATGCGGCCTTGTTGTGTGGCTTGCTCAACACCCTGTTCGCTGAAGGCCTGGCGCGTGGCTCGCACTTGCCGGTCACCGGCCTGCAGCAGGTGCGCGAAGCAATCGCGCCGTTCAGCGCAGAGGCCATGAGCGCGCACTGTGGCATTGCCGCGACAGACATTCGCCAGCTGGCACGGGACTTCGCCGCGGCCGACAAGGCTGTGTGCTATGGCCGCATGGGGGTTTCGACCCAGGCCTTCGGCACCCTTTGCCATTGGCTGGTGCAACTGATCAACCTGGTGACCGGCAACCTTGACCGTGAAGGCGGCGCGTTGTGCACCGAGCCTGCCGTCGATCTGGTGGCGACCACCTCGGGTGGCCATTTCAACGCCTGGCAGAGCCGGGTGTCGGGGTTGCCCGAGTACGGCGGTGAACTGCCCGTGGCGGCGTTGGCCGAAGAAGTGCTGACACCCGGCGAAGGGCAGGTGCGTGCCCTGGTGACGGTGGCCGGCAACCCGGTGCTGTCCACACCCAATGGCCGCCAGCTGGATACGGCGCTGGAGGGGTTGGAATTCATGCTCAGCATCGACCTGTACATCAACGAGACTACCCGCCATGCCGACCTGATCCTGCCTTCCACCTGGGCGCTGGAAAACGACCATTACGACAGCACGTTCAACCTGCTGGCCGTGCGCAACGTGACGCGCTTCAACCGGGCGATCCTGGCCAAGCCCGAAGGGGCACTGCATGACTGGGAGATTTTCGTTGGGCTGGCACAAGCGTTCGCCAGGCGCGCCGGGCTGGAGTTGAAACCGACCTGGGCGCCAGCGCAGATGATCGACCTGGCTCTGCGCAAGGGGCGCTATGGTGAGGCGACGCCCTGGCAATTGTCGCTGGCAGTGCTGGACGAGCACCCGCATGGCCTTGACCTGGGGCCACTGCGCGCCAACCTCGCCGCACGGCTGACGACTGCCAGCAAGGCTGTCGAAGCGGCGCCCCAGGTGTTGCTGGACGACCTGCGCCGGCTGGCCCAACAAGCCCCCCCGATGCCGGGCGAACTGCTGCTGATCGGCCGCCGCCATGTCCGCAGCAACAACTCGTGGATGCACAACTGCCATCGTCTGGTGAAAGGCAAACCGCGACATCAGTTGTTGATGCACCCGCAAGACCTGCAGCAGCGGCAGTTGCAGGACGGCCAGCGGGTTCGTATCCGCTCGCGTACCGGGGACCTTGAAGTCGAGGTGCAGGCCTGCGAGGACATGATGCCGGGTGTGGTCAGCCTGCCCCATGGCTTCGGTCATTCTCGCCAGGGCGTGCACATGCAGATCGCCCAGGCGCAACCTGGCGTGAGTGCCAACGACCTCACCGATGAGCGCCTGCGTGACCAGGTTTCCGGCAATGCCGCCCTCAATGGCGTACCCGTGCAGGTAGAGGCCGCGTAAGGAACGGTAAGGCCGAGCATGCTGCTCGGCTTTCCGTTACAATGCGTCACCGTGCCGACGACCGCGTCGGAAAGTTCAGCCGAGGTGCTACATGGATATCATCGAAACGATCAAAGAGCAGATTGCCAACAACACCATTCTGCTTTACATGAAAGGCTCGCCGAATGCCCCGCAGTGTGGCTTCTCTGCGCGTGCATCGCAGGCCGTGATGGGTTGTGGCGAGAAGTTCGCCTACGTCGACATCCTGCAGAACCCGGAAATCCGCGCGAACCTGCCAAAATACGCCAACTGGCCGACCTTCCCGCAGCTGTGGGTAGCCGGTGAACTGGTCGGCGGCAGCGACATCATGCTGGAAATGTTCGAGAAGGGTGAGCTGCAAACCCTGATCAAGGAAGCGGCTGCCAAGGCCAAGGCTTCCGAGGCCTGATTTTCCGGCAAGCATGAAAAAACCCGCTGATCGCGGGTTTTTTCATGGGGCGAATATTTATTCTTCGCCCATCTGCGACTGCAGGTAGTTCTCGATACCGATCTTGTCGATCAGCCCCAGCTGGGTTTCCAGCCAGTCGATGTGTTCTTCCTCGGACTCGAGGATATCTTCGAGCATGTCACGCGAGCCGAAGTCGCCAGCGGTTTCGCAATGAGCGATGGCTGCTTTCAGGTCGGCCAGGCCTTTCTGTTCGATCTTCAGGTCGCATTCGAGCATCTCTTTGGTGTGCTCGCCAATCAGCAGCTTGCCCAGGTCCTGGACGTTGGGGATGCCTTCGAGGAAGAGAATACGCTTGATCAGTTTGTCAGCGTGCTTCATCTCGTCGATGGATTCCTTGTACTCGTGCTTGCCGAGTTTGTTCAGGCCCCAATCTTCGTACATGCGTGCGTGCAGGAAGTACTGGTTGATCGCGACCAGCTCGTTTCCGAGGATCTTGTTGAGATGCTGGATGACGCTTACGTCGCCTTTCATGTCGGGTTCCTGCCCTGTAGAAGTGTGCCAATGCAGGGAAGTTTGAGCCCGATACTTAGGTGTGTCAAACCTAAGTTCTTGAATAATAAGTGAAAATTAATGGAAATAAGAATGTTTGTGAACCGCGTTGGAGCGCTAACTTATTGAATTGCGGGCATAAAAAAACCGGACGCCAGGTCCGGTTCTTTGAATTCTGGGTTTTCAGGCCGCGGTAAATTCCACAGGGTAGGGCAGGGCTGCCTGGCTGACCTGGAGCTCGGTCAGGGTCTCGCGGACCACCTGCTTGGCCACGCAGGCACATTTACCACACTGGCTGGCGACGTTGGTCGCGGCTCGCACTTCCTTGTAGCTGCAGCATCCTTCATAGATCGCATCGCGGATCTGTCCGTCGGTAACGCCGACACAAAGACACACATACATAAAGGCTGACCATCGTTGGTGGGCTCGATGGGGTGGAGCTTAATGTTAATGAGAATGCTTGTCAAAGGAGTTTCTGGAAGGGCCGTGCTTGAGCGACCGGCGGTTGCTTTGTCGTTGGAGTCGGCCTGTCATCAGAAGCCGTGTATGATGGTCGGCCTTTGTTGGATGTCGGGCAAGCCCGTCTGGCCCGGCAAACGGTTTTTCACCCTCATCAGGAGATTACAATGAGCGTACTCGTTGGTAAGAAAGCCCCCGATTTCACCGTTCCGGCCGTGCTGGGCAATGGCGAGATCGTCGACAGCTTCAACCTGGCTTCGGCCATCAAGGGCAAGTACGGCCTGGTGTTCTTCTACCCGCTGGACTTCACCTTCGTCTGCCCGTCCGAGCTGATCGCCCTGGACAACCGCATCCCTGACTTCCAGGCGCGCAACGTGGAAGTGATCGGCGTGTCGATCGACTCGCACTTCACCCACAACGCCTGGCGTAACACCCCGGTCAACAACGGCGGTATCGGCCAGGTCAAGTACACCCTGGCTGCCGACATGACCCACGAAATCTGCAAGGCCTACGACGTCGAGTCCGAAGGTGGCGTGGCCTTCCGTGGCGCCTTCCTGATCGACACCAACGGTGTTGTCCGTTCGCAGATCGTCAACGACCTGCCACTGGGCCGCAACATGGACGAGCTGCTGCGCCTGGTCGACGCCCTGCAATTCCACGAAGAGCACGGCGAAGTCTGCCCTGCCAACTGGAAAAAAGGCGACAAAGGCATGAACGCTTCGCCAGAAGGTGTTGCTGCCTACCTGAGCGAGAACGCTGGCAAGCTGTAATTGCCGCCTGCATGAAAAAACCGGCCCTGGTGGCCGGTTTTTTTTGTGCCGTCCTGTGCCGGCCTCTTCGCGGGTAAACCCGCTCCCACAGGTGCCCCACAGGCCTCAGCCATGGTGCGATCCCTGTGGGAGCGGGCATGCCCGCGAATGCTTTTTCGACTCAGTCGTTGAAGTCGCGCCAGCCGCCCATCTCTTTCCAGCGGTTGACGATGCCGCAGAACAGCTCGGCCGTCTTCTCGGTGTCGTAACGCGCCGAGTGCGCCTCACGCCCGTCGAAGTCGATGTCGGCGCTCTGGCAGGCCCGCGCCAGCACGGTCTGGCCATAGGCCAGGCCCGCCAGGGTAGCGGTGTCGAAGCTGGAGAACGGGTGGAACGGGTTGCGCTTCAGGTCATTGCGCGTCACCGCCGCATTGAGGAAACCCAGGTCGAAGCTGCTGTTGTGGCCGACCAGGATCGCCCGCTTGCAGCCATTGGCCTTGAGCGCCTTGCGTACGCCCCGGAAGATGTCGGTCAGCGCGCTTTCCTCGCTTACCGCCATGCGCAGTGGGTGGTCCAGCTTGATCCCGGTGAACTCCAGCGCTGCCGGCTCGATGTTGGCGCCTTCGAACGGCTCCACCCGGTGGAAGTAGGTGTGCTCGGGGAACAGGAAGCCCTTTTCGTCCATGCCGATGGTGACCGCGGCAATTTCCAGCAGGGCATCGGTGGCGCTGTTGAAACCACCGGTCTCCACATCCACCACCACCGGCAGGTAGCCGCGGAAGCGCTCGGCCATCGGGTGGCGCGAGCCGCTGCTGCCCTGGGTGTCCAGGTCATCTTCGTAGAGGTCTTCGCTCACGCGTTTTCCTCCAGCAGGCGCCAGCGCAGTTTTTCGCCGGCACGCAGCGGGACCACGGTCTGCTCGCCAAACGGCAGGCTGTCCGGGGCGGTCCATTCTTCGCGGACCAGGGTAATGGTGTCGGTGTTCGCCGGCAGGCCATAGAAGGCCGGGCCGTGCAGGCTGGCGAAGCCTTCCAGCTTGTCCAGCGCGTTACGCTGTTCGAATGCTTCGGCGTACATCTCGATGGCCGCGTAGGCGGTGTAGCAACCGGCGCAACCGCAGGCAGCTTCCTTGGCGTGACGGGCGTGGGGAGCCGAGTCGGTACCCAGGAAGAACTTCGGGCTGCCGCTGGTGGCAGCGTCCAGCAGCGCCACCTGGTGGGTATTGCGCTTGAGGATCGGCAGGCAGTAGAAGTGCGGGCGAATGCCGCCAACCAGCATGTGGTTGCGGTTGTACAGCAGGTGCTGGGCAGTGATGGTCGCGCCAACGTTGGCCGGGGCCTCGGTGACGAACTGCGCGGCGTCGCTGGTGGTGATGTGCTCGAACACCACTTTCAGCGTGGGGAAGCGCTCGACCACACGGCGCATGTGCTCGTCGATGAAGCGCTTCTCGCGGTCGAACACATCGATTTCGCTGCGGGTCACTTCGCCATGCACCAGTAGTGGCATGCCAACTTCCGCCAGCGCTTCGATGGCCGGGAAGATGTTGTCGATGCTGGTCACGCCCGAATCGGAGTTGGTGGTGGCGCCGGCCGGGTACAGCTTGGCGGCGTACACGAAGCCGCTGGCCTTGGCCGCGCGGATGTCCTCGGGGCTGGTGCGGTCGGTGAGGTAAAGCACCATCAGCGGTTCGAAGCGGCTGCCGGCCGGACGGGCGGCCAGGATGCGCTCACGGTAGGCGCCAGCCTCGGCGGCATTGCGCACCGGCGGAACCAGGTTGGGCATGATGATGGCACGGGCGAAAGTACGCGCCACGTCGCCAACGGTGTGGGGCAGGACGGCACCATCGCGCAGATGGATGTGCCAGTCGTCGGGACGCAGGAGGGTCAGGCGATCGGACATTGGGGATTCCAGGCGGGTCGAACTCAAGCCCCAATGCTACCGGAAAACCCTGGGTGGAGCACGGCTATCAAGTTTTCCGGCAGGCGCCCGATAGCCTGCAGGTAAGCCGTCAGAATTTGTGGAGCCGCCCGTGCGCCAGCGTTACCTAGCCCTGTTGACCCTGTTCGCCAGCCTGCCGGCCGGCGCACTGACTTTCCAGACGCGCATGGAGAACATTGCCTGGAAGGTCGAGGGGGACCAGTTCGAATGCCGGCTGATCCAGCCGATCGACGGTTTTGGCAGTGGTGAGTTCGTACGCCGCGCGGGCGAACAGCCGGTGTTCCAGCTGCGCTCGGACAGCAACGTACTGGGTGCGGGCACGGCCACTTTGCTGGCAGCCGCTGCGCCGTGGCAACCCGGGCGCAGCGACATCAGCCTGGGCAGCGTGCGCCTGGCTCGCACCGGGGTGTTGTTCAGTTCGTCCCAGGGCCAGGCCAGCCGCCTGATCAACGGCCTGCTCGACGGGCGCAGCACGGTGGTGCGCAATTACGCCGGCGAGGCGGGCAGGCCGATGGAAGTGCGTGTGCTGCCGGTCAGTTTCGCCAAGGCCTACAGCGACTACCAAGCCTGTGCCGGCAAGCTGCTGCCGATGAACTACGACCAGGTGCGCCAGACCCAGGTGGGTTTCCCCGGCGGAGGTATCGAGCTGGATGGCGCGGCCAAGGCGCGGCTGGATGTGATCCTCGACTACATGAAAGCCGACCCGACGGTGAACCATGTCGAGCTCAACGGCCACTCCGACAACAGCGGCAACCGCCTGACCAATCGCGACACGTCTCGCCGCCGGGCACTGGCCGTGGCCGACTACCTCAAGGCTCATGGCGTGCCGGAAGAGCAGATTACCGTGCGCTTCCATGGTGAACGTTACCCGTTGGCGAAGAACAACAGTGCGGCCAATCGGGCGCGTAACCGGCGGGTGAATATCGAACTGGATCGGGTGGCGGTGGTTGAGAAACCGGTGGAGAAGCCGGTTGAGCAGGCAGCGCCTGCTGCTCCGGCGGCAGCGCCAGCCAGTCCGCCTGCTGCCGCTCCGGCCTCGGGCGCGCTGGGGGCGAAGGCGCCCTGAGGTCGGGTTGGCCATCGTGGGCATGGCTGGGGATTGCATCGGGGCCACCAGGTGTTCGCCACAGCATTGTCAGCGCCTGTGAGATCGAGCGCCGCCCGCGCGGCGCTTCGCGGGACAAGCCCGCTCCCACATCTGTTTCGGGCCAATTATTCCTGTGCCAGATGGGTGGCAGTCTTGGTGCATGGCTGGAAATGGATGAAGAGCAGCTTTGACCCCTTCGATATCGAAGGGAACAAACAAGGCGGGCAGAGGTGCCCTCGCAGGAGTGACTGGCCCGAAACAGATGTGGGAGCGGGCTTGTCCCGCGAAGCGCCGCGCGGGCGGCGCTCGATCTCACAGGCGCTGAAGATGGCGAGGCATGCATCTGGCACCCCTGATCAAATCCCCCTCCGCCTCCCGTCGCCCTTCCGAAAGTTCCTGTCGCTTTGTCGTCAGAAGCTGTCGCCCCACTGTAAATTTATCTGCAACGTCGTTAGAATCGATCCCTTTCCGTACAACCCCGTGGAGTGATGGCATGGCGGACGTAAAAAAGGTCGTACTGGCGTATTCCGGCGGCCTTGATACTTCGGTGATTCTCAAGTGGCTGCAGGATACCTACAACTGCGAAGTGGTGACCTTCACCGCTGACCTGGGTCAGGGCGAAGAGGTCGAGCCGGCCCGTGCCAAGGCCCAGGCAATGGGCGTTAAAGAGATCTACATCGACGACCTGCGCGAAGAATTCGTACGTGATTTCGTGTTCCCGATGTTCCGCGCCAACACCGTCTACGAGGGCGAGTACCTGCTGGGTACCTCCATCGCCCGTCCGCTGATCGCCAAGCGCCTGATCGAAATCGCCAACGAAACCGGCGCTGACGCCATTTCCCATGGCGCCACCGGCAAAGGCAACGACCAGGTGCGTTTCGAACTGGGCGCTTACGCCCTGAAACCAGGCGTCAAGGTCATCGCCCCATGGCGTGAGTGGGACCTGCTGTCCCGCGAGAAGCTGATGGACTACGCCGAGAAGCACGGCATCCCGATCGAGCGCCACGGCAAGAAGAAGTCGCCGTACTCGATGGACGCCAACCTGCTGCACATCTCCTACGAAGGCGGTGTCCTGGAAGATACCTGGACCGAGCACGAAGAAGACATGTGGCGCTGGAGCGTCTCGCCCGAGAACGCCCCGGACCAGGCTACCTACATCGAGCTGACCTACCGCAACGGTGACATCGTTGCCATCGACGGCGTCGAGAAGACCCCGGCCACCGTCCTGGCCGACCTGAACCGTATCGGTGGTGCCAACGGCATCGGCCGTCTGGATATCGTCGAGAACCGTTACGTCGGCATGAAGTCGCGTGGTTGCTACGAGACCCCTGGTGGCACCATCATGCTCAAGGCCCACCGTGCCATCGAGTCGATCACCCTGGACCGCGAAGTCGCTCACCTGAAGGATGAGCTGATGCCGAAGTATGCCAGCCTGATCTACACCGGCTACTGGTGGAGCCCGGAGCGTCTGATGCTGCAGCAGATGATCGACGCTTCGCAGGTCAACGTGAACGGCGTGGTACGCCTGAAACTGTACAAGGGCAACGTCACCGTGGTTGGCCGCAAGTCGGACGATTCGCTGTTCGATGCCAATATCGCCACCTTCGAGGAAGATGGCGGCGCCTACAACCAGGCGGACGCTGCCGGCTTCATCAAGCTCAACGCCCTGCGTATGCGCATTGCTGCCAACAAGGGCCGCTCGCTGCTCTGATCGCTGGCATGTGCAGTAAAAACCCCGGCCCAGGCCGGGGTTTTTTTTGCCTGTGGAAAGCCTTGGGCATCAATGGCCATCGTTTGCCATCTGACCCTCAAGCACGCTGATCGACAGTTGTGCGCATTGGCGTTTATCCAGGTTGCAAAAGCGCCAGGTGCGCGCTGGCAGAGGCGGTTGGGCAAGGGTGAGCAGCACTTGTTGCTCCATCATGCGATTGGCATCGGGGCCGGAAAACATGAACGTGACGGGCTCGCCCTGTAGCGCTTCGCTGGCATCACTGGGCATTGCAGGTTTGGCCTGGGCGTTCAATGTCGGCGTGTTGTCGTTTGCCGTTCTGTTTGGTGACGGGCTGTAGAAGGACTTGTAATTGAAGTTGAGCGTGAGGAAGAACAGGGCCGTCAGAAAGAACGGGAAGCCCACCAGGAACCAAGTATAGAGATTTTGGCTGGACTCGCTGAGAAACGGCAGTGTGGCAAGGGCAGAGGCTTCGATAATCCCCGCGAAGATGGCAATGATCGTCAGCGGGGCGACAGGTTGTGCTTGGGGCATATGGGCCGTCTCCAGCGATTTTGCCCATCATTACCCTACAGCAACGCTCAACTAAAGACTGGATTGTTTCCCGGGTGAGGAATAATCGGCCGAAATCCTGACAGCCTTGTTTGTTCAGCGTGTTCGCATTGGATAATTCCTCAGGTAATGGCCAGTTTTCAACTGGGCACTTTTGCAGGTGGGTGATACCGTTCATTTCGGTAATAAGGAATTTGATTGTTACAACTACGGTAGTTGTGTGTAGGAAATTTCTGTAAGTGCTGTAGGTTTTATCTGCTCATGTATTTCGCCGGTAAATCACCGCGCCAGCAAGCGTTCTGTCGGTTATCTTGGCGGACCAAAGCAAAAACAATGAATGGATATCGCATGAATAAAGTGCTTATCGTAGATGATCATCCGGTCATACGCTTGGCCGTACGCATGCTGATGGAGCGGCATGGGTATGACGTCGTGGCGGAGACCGACAACGGGGTGGCTGCATTGCAGCTGACACGGCAACACCTGCCGGATATCGTGGTGCTCGATATCGGTATTCCCAAACTGGATGGCCTGGAGGTGATCGCCCGTATGGCGACCTTCAGCCCGGGCAGCAAGGTGCTGGTGCTGACATCGCAGCCCCCAGGCAACTTCTCGATGCGCTGCATGCAGGCGGGGGCGGCGGGCTATGTGTGCAAGCAACAGGAACTCACCGAGCTGCTGAGCGCCATCAAGGCCGTATTGTCGGGCTACAGCTACTTCCCCAACCAGGCTCTGCATCCGTCACGTGGCAGGGGAGGCGGGAGTGAGACAGATATGGTCAACCGCCTCTCGGCGCGCGAGATGACAGTGTTGCAGCAACTGGCACGAGGGCGTTCGAACAAGGAGATTGCCGACAGCATGTTCCTCAGCAACAAGACGGTCAGTACCTACAAGTCGCGTCTGTTGCTCAAGCTCAACGCGCGGTCGCTGGTCGACCTGATCGAGCTGGCGCAACGGCAAGGGTTGAACTGACCGCCAAGGCCGTAAAGCCTCCTGCCTGGAGGCTTTGCCAAGGCTGCTGGTCCCGGGCTACAGATCGTAGTCGAAGTCGGCCAGCTGCTTCTGCAGGCGCCTTTCTTCCAGCATATTGTCGATAGTGCGGCGTTTGCTCAGGTTGGTTTTTGCGGTTTCCACCTGGGGTTCCACATCATCCTCTGCGGCAACAAAATCATCTTCGATCGACAGGTCGTCTTTATCGCTACTCATGAGTCGCTCCAAGCCAAGGGGCCATTGGCCGTCCTTATAACCAGAAAGCAGACGCTGGTAAAAAAGATTTTTTCAATCGTCACAGGTGGTTTCCAGCTATCGACTCAATCGTCGGAGGTCTTGTGCTTGTACTCGCACAGGTCTTCGATCCGGCAACTGCCGCACCGTGGCTTGCGTGCCTGGCACACATAGCGCCCGTGCAGGATCAGCCAGTGGTGGGCGTCGAGCAGGTAATCTTTTGGTACGAACTTGATCAGCTTCTTCTCCACTTCCAGCACCGTCTTGCCTGGCGCAATGCCTGTGCGGTTGCTGACCCGGAAGATATGGGTATCCACCGCCATGGTCGGCTGGCGGAACGCTGTGTTGAGCACTACGTTGGCGGTCTTGCGGCCCACGCCGGGCAGCGCCTCCAGGGCTTCGCGGGTTTGCGGTACCTGGCTGTCATGGCGTTCGATCAGCAGCCGGCAGGCTTCGATGACGTTCTTGGCCTTGCTGTTGTACAAACCAATGGTCTTGATGTACTCGCTCAGGCCTTCGACGCCCAGGGCATAGATGGCCTCGGGGGTGTTGGCGACCGGGAACAGGCGGGCGGTGGCCTTGTTGACGCCGACATCGGTGGACTGCGCGGACAGTGTCACGGCAACCAGCAGTTCGAACGGCGTGGTGTAGGCCAGTTCGGTCTTCGGGTCGGGATTGTCTTCGTGCAGCCTGCGAAAGATCTCCAGGCGTTTGGCGGCATTCATGAAATCAGCGCTTTCCTTGACGACGTGGTTGGGCAGGGCCCGGACGCAGGCGATTGTACAAGGCCAACAGCAGTCCGAGCAGTAGCAAGGCGCCGGGGGCCAGGCTGGCCAGATGCAGGCTGGCACCGTCGGTCAGCCATTGGCGGCTGGCACCGAGCAGCAGGCAGCTGGCAAACAGCGTGCACAGGTGACTGGTGAGCAGGCGCCAGCGCCCTTGATCGGGCAGCAGGTGGTCAGTGGCCAGGCATTGCAGGCATAGCAGTGCGGGATAGTGGCCGAGGGCGAGAGCCGTTGGCAGCAGCCAGGCACGCAGGGCCAGTTGCAGGCAACTGGCCAGGGCCGCCAGCAGCAGCAGGCTGGCCAGCACACGGGGCCAGGTGGTGAGCCGCTGGCGAAGGGGGGCCAGCAACAGTTGGTGAAGGCTGCTCATCAGCACCGCGCACACGCCGATGGTGGCGCCTTCGCTCAGTGTCCGGGTGGCGCCCAGCAGGGGCACAAGGCTTGCGCCCAGCAGGTAGAACCTATTCATGCGTGGGGCCCTCCAGCAGCACGCTGCGCTGCTGATCGAAGTAACTCAGCGCTTCCTGTAGTGCGCCGATCACTGCCCGTGAGGTAACGGTTGCCCCGGCCAACTGGTCAAAGTCGCCCTGGTCGCGCTTCAGCGCCCAGTGATCGCCCAACTGACGGTTGGCAAATTGCCCCAACCAGTTCACCTGCGGATCACCCAGGCGTGCGCCCAGCCCGGGGCTTTCCTGTTGCTCGACCAGCTGGCTGCCGATCAGTCGGCCGTCCGCGGCAATGGCCACGCTCAGCACGATCGGCCCGGCATAGCCCTGGGCCTGGGTGACCAGGATGATGGCGGCCGGTTTGCCCGCCAGGGTGGCCCGGTAAGCTGCCAGGATACGGCTGTTTGGCCGCTGTGCGGCGGGCCTGGGCAGCGGATTGTCGAGTGGCTGGTTGTCGTAACTGCCTTCTGGCAGCACCGCCAGCCGCTGGCGGCTATTCAGTTGTTTCTCGGCGTCGGCGATGGCCGTGCTGGTCCAGTGCCGCCAGGCCAGGGTGGCCGACAGCGCCAGTGCCGCGGTCAGCAGCAGCAGGCCCACATCACGTACCAGGCGCTTCATCGGGCAACCTGCTGGCGCTGCACGGCCAGGCGTTCGAGGCTTGGCGTCATGAGGTTCATCAGCAGGATGGCAAACGCGGTACCGTCCGGGTAGCTGCCCCAGGTGCGGATCAGGTAGATCAGCAGGCCCGCTCCCAGGCCGAACCCTAGCTTCGCCCACTCCTGCCGGGGGCCGGACACCGGTTCGGTGGCAATGAAGAACGCCGCCATCATGGTCGAGCCGGAGAACAGGTGCAGCAGGGGTGAGCCGTTTGAGTCCGAACCCGAGCCATTCCAGCCCAGCAGGCTGAACAGGAGCAACCCTGCCAGCAAACCAACCGGTGCATGCCAGGTGATCACCTTGCGTTGCAGCAGGAACAGGCCGCCCAGCAGGAACGCCAGGTTGACCCATTCGCTGCCCCGCCCACCGATGCTGCCGAAGCCCGGGTGGCTGGCGAACAGCTCTTCGATGGTCAGGCTGCGGTTGTGGCGCAGGCCGTCGAGCAGTGTCGGCCGGGCCCAGGCATCGATCTGCGCGCTGCCGGTGAACACCTGCTGCAGGCTGTCGAGCAGGCCTGGCGCCGGCCCTGGCCAATGGTTCATCTGCAGCGGGAAGCTCAGCAGCGCGAAGGCGTAGCCGACCATGGCCGGGTTGAACAGATTGCGCCCGACCCCGCCAAAGGCCTGTTTGCCGATGCCGATGGCAACACTGGCAGCCACCACCGGCAACCACCACGGCGCCAGGGTGGGCAGGGCGGCGGTCAGCAGCACGGCGGTCACCAGCGCGCTGCCGTCGTTCAGCGCCATGCGCAGCGGTTGTGCTCGCAAAGTGAGCAGCAACGCCTCGCACAGCAGCGCGGCACTCGCGCACAGCAACAGGTTCAGTAGCAAACTCCAGCCATGCAGCCAGAACAGCGTCAGCAAGCCAGGCAGGCAGGCCAGCAACACCAGGCCCATGCTGGTGCGTAGCCGCGGGTCGGGTTTGGCGGTCATTGGGCGAACAGCCCGTTGAAGCCGGAAAACGCCATGGCCATCACCCCGGCACCGAGCAGTTCGATGGGCAGGCCGCGCAGCGCCCCGGGGACGTCGACATGGGCGCTGCGTTGGCGCAGGTCGGCGAACAAGACCAACGCCAGCCAGAAGCCACCGCCGGCCAGCAGGCCTTGCAGCAGCGTGGCGAGCCATGTGCTGTCGTCGCTTGCCTGTTGCAGGGTCAACCCCAGTACTGCCGCATTGCTCAACAGCAACGCAGGCAACTCCGTCATCGGCCAGGTCGGGCGCCACCTTGTCAGCAGCCATGGCACGCCCCAGGCGAGCACGGCCAGCCAGGGCAACAACAGGAACAGGGCAAGGTCCTGAGCCTGCAGCGGGGCAAGCACCACCTGCAACAGCAGCTGCGCGCCGAACATGCCCAAGGCGATGCACAGTGCGCAGGCAAGGCCGTGTACGTGCAGGTGCAGCCTGGGGAGTGGCTGTTGTTGCAGGCACAGGTGATTGACCAGCGCGGCGCTGATCAGGACCAGGATGTAGTCGCTCATGAGATGACGATAGCCGGGAATCGGGGCGATTGTCCGGGTTCCGGAGTCATTGTGGGAGCGGGCGTGCCAGCGAACACCGGCAACGCCAGTGCCATGCACCGCGCAGTCCGTTTCGCGGGCACGCCCGCTCCCACAAGGTCCAGCAGGTTTTGTTACTTGATGCGCTGGCCTGGCTTGGCACCGCTGTCCGGGCTCAGCAGGTAAATCTCCTCACCGCCAGGGCCGGCCGCCATGACCATGCCTTCGGAGACACCAAAGCGCATCTTTCGTGGCTTGAGGTTGGCCACCATCATGGTCAGGCGGCCTTCCAGCTGGGACGGGTCGGGGTAGGCCGACTTGATGCCGGAGAACACGTTGCGGCGCTCGTCACCGATGTCCAGGGTCAGTTGCAGCAGCTTGTCCGCACCCGGTACGGCTTCGGCCTTGACGATCAGCGCCACGCGCAGGTCGACGGCTGCGAAGGTGTCGAACTCGATTTCCGCCGACAGTGGGTCCTTGGCCAGCTCGCCGTTGCCGGCCGGGGCCTTGGCTTCGGCGGCCAGCAGGTCTTCCTTGCTGGCGGCGACCATGGCTTCTACCTTGGCCGGTTCGATGCGGCTCATCAGTGCCTTGAACGGGTTCAGCTGGTGGTTTTCCAGGCGCGACAGGTGGTCGTTCCAGGTCAGCGGGGCCACGTTGAGGAAGGCCTCGGCGTCGGCAGCCAGCACCGGCAGCACCGGCTTGAGGAAGATCACCAGCTGGCGGAACAGGTTGATACCCTGGGCGCAGATGGCCTGCACTTCATCCTGCTTGCCTTCCTGTTTGGCCAGCGACCATGGAGCCTTGTCGGCGATCCAGGCGTTGGCGCGGTCGGCCAGCGCCATGATTTCGCGCATGGCACGGCCGAAGTCGCGGCCTTCATAGGCATCGGCGATCGACGGGGCGGCCGCCAGGAAGGCTTCGGTCAGCTCCGGTGCGGCATCGCCAGCCACCATCACGCCTTCGTTGCCCTTGTGGATGAAACCGGCGCAACGGCTGGCGATGTTGACCACCTTGCCGACCAGGTCGGAGTTGACCTTCTGCACGAAGTCTTCCAGGTTCAGGTCCAGGTCATCGACGCCACGGCCCAGCTTGGCCGCGTAGTAGTAACGCAGGTATTCCGGCTGCAGGTGGTCGAGGTAGGTGCGGGCCTTGATGAAGGTACCGCGCGACTTGGACATCTTGGCGCCGTTCACGGTCAGGTAGCCGTGCACGTTGACTGCGCTCGGCTTGCGGAAGCCGGCGCCTTCGAGCATGGCTGGCCAGAACAGGGCGTGGAAGTTGACGATGTCCTTGCCGATGAAGTGGTACAGCTCGGCCTTGGAGCCTTCGTTCCAGAACGCGTCGAAGTCCAGCTCCGGGCGGCGTGCGCAGAGGTTCTTGAAGCTGGCCATGTAGCCGATCGGCGCATCCAGCCACACGTAGAAGTACTTGCCTGGCTCGCCCGGGATTTCGAAGCCGAAGTATGGCGCGTCGCGGGAGATGTCCCATTCCTGCAGGCCCGAATCGAGCCATTCGGCCAGCTTGTTGGCTACTGCGTCCTGCAGGGTGCCGCTACGGGTCCACTGCTGCAGCATGGCCTGGAAGTCCGGCAGCTTGAAGAAGAAGTGCTGGGAATCACGCAGTACCGGGGTAGCACCGGAAATGGCCGACTTGGGGTTCTTCAGCTCGGTGGGCGCGTAGGTAGCGCCGCATTTTTCGCAGTTGTCGCCGTACTGGTCTTCGGCCGCGCACTTGGGGCAGGTGCCCTTGATGAAGCGGTCGGCGAGGAACATGCCCTTTTCCGGGTCGAAATACTGGGTCACCGAACGGGTGGCGATGTGCCCGGCTTCACGCAGGCGCGTGTAGATCAGGCCCGACAGCTCGCGGTTCTCTTCGCTGTGGGTGGAGTGGAAGTTGTCGAAATCCACCAGGAAGTCGGCGAAGTCGCTGCTGTGCTCGGCCTGGACATTGGCGATCAGCTGTTCCGGAGTGATGCCTTCCTTCTCGGCGCGCAGCATGATGGCCGAACCGTGGGCGTCGTCGGCGCAGACGTAGATGCACTGGTTGCCGCGCAGCTTCTGGAAGCGCACCCACATGTCCGTCTGGATGTACTCCAGCATATGGCCAAGATGGATCGATCCATTGGCATAGGGCAGGGCGCTGGTGACGAGAATCTGGCGTGGCTCGGACATGGTGGCTCGGCTACTTATCTGGCGACGGGGTAAAAATGAGGTTGATCGGCAACTATAAAGGGCTGGCGAATATATTTCACCCAGCAGAAGCATCTGCTGACGATTGACGGGTTAGGATAGGCGTCTGTTTTACATTCAGTTTGCCAATGGGAGTCTCCATGAGTGCCGTCACCCGTGCCGCCGTCGAAGGCGTGCTTCGCCAGTACACCGACCCCTACCTGAACCAGGACCCGGTCAGCGCCGGCTGCGTGCGCGCCATCGATATCCAGGGCGGGCAGGTCAGCGTGCAGTTGCAGCTGGGTTATGCCGCAGGGCTGTTCAAGAACGGCTGGGCCCAGGTGCTGCAGACCGCCATCGGCAACCTCGAGGGCGTCAGCAGTGCCCAGGTGTCGATCGACTGCGTGGTGGCCGCGCACAAGGCCCAGGCCCAGGTGCCGGCCATGGCCAACGTCAAGAACATCATCGCCGTGGCCTCGGGCAAGGGCGGTGTGGGCAAGTCGACCACCGCAGCCAACCTGGCCCTGGCGCTGGCCCGCGAAGGTGCGCGGGTGGGCATTCTCGATGCCGACATCTATGGCCCCAGCCAGGGCGTGATGTTCGGTATCGCCGAAGGTACCCGCCCGCAGATTCGCGAGCAGAAGTGGTTCGTGCCGATCAAGGCCCATGGCGTGGAAGTCATGTCCATGGCGTTCCTCACCGACGACAACACGCCGATGGTCTGGCGTGGCCCGATGGTTTCCGGCGCGCTGCTGCAGCTGGTGACCCAGACTGCCTGGGACGACCTGGATTACCTGGTGATCGACATGCCGCCGGGCACCGGTGACATCCAGCTGACGCTGGCGCAGAAGGTGCCGGTGGCCGGCTCGGTAATCGTCACCACCCCGCAGGACCTGGCCCTGCTGGACGCCAAGAAGGGCGTGGAGATGTTCCGCAAGGTCAACATTCCGGTGCTGGGCGTGGTGGAGAACATGGCTGTGCACATCTGCTCGAACTGCGGCCATGCCGAGCACCTGTTCGGCGAAGGCGGTGGCGAGAAGCTGGCGAGCCAGTATGGTGTCGACCTGCTGGCGTCGTTGCCGCTGTCGATGCTGATCCGCGAGCAGGCCGATAGCGGCAAGCCGACGGCGATTGCCGAGCCGGAAAGCCAGATTGCCATGGTCTATCAGGAGCTGGCCCGTCAGGTGGGTGCGCGGATCGTGCTGCAGGAAGCGGCGGCGCCGGCAATGCCTAGCATTACCATCAGCGAAGATTGACTGGCAGACCGAGTCGCCTGCTTCGCGGGTAAACCCGCTCCCACAGGTACAGCGCTGTTCCTGTGGGAGCGGGTTTACCCGCAAAGAGGCCGACTCGGTCTTTCGGCCAGGCATAAAAAAACCCGCCGGAAGGCGGGTTTTTTGAAAGCAAGGAAGCTTCGATCGACTTAGGCGATCTGAACTTCTTCAGCCTGCATGCCTTTCTGGCCGCGGGTAGCGACGAAAGTAACAGCCTGGCCTTCTTTCAGGGTTTTGAAGCCGTCAGCTTGGATGGCTTTGAAGTGCACGAACAGGTCGTCGCCCGACTGAGGGGTGATGAAGCCGTAGCCTTTCTCATCGTTGAACCACTTAACAACACCGGATTGACGGTTGGACATTTTTCTGTCTCCTTGGACAATTTGATAACGGTCAGGAAAAACCCTGGCCGGGACTGAGCGCAAAGAGAGCAGAAAATTCAGCGATGGGCCGATCAGGATCGTGCATCAAACTAGAGATTCTCGGTGTCACGTGCAGCACAGTGGCGTCACCTTACCCCACTTTCCGCAACCTGCCAATGGTCAGAAGGCGCTTTACGCAAATTCGGATCGACGGCGGCTGCAGCCCCCGCCCGGCGCGGGATGAGGCAAGGAACTTTAACCCGGGCGCGGGGACCGGTAAGATGCGCGTCTGGTTTTTCCCCTCGCAACTCTTCAGGACACCCCGCCATGAGCATCAAATCGGACAAGTGGATTCGCCGCATGGCGCAGGAACACGGCATGATCGAACCGTTCGTCGAGCGCCAGGTGCGCGGCGAACAGGACAGCCGGGTGATCTCCTTCGGCGTCTCCAGCTACGGCTATGACGTGCGCTGCGCCGATGAATTCAAGGTGTTTACCAACATCAACTCGGCCACCGTCGACCCGAAAAACTTCGATGCCGGTAGTTTCGTCGACATCAAGAGCGACGTGTGCATCATCCCGCCGAACTCCTTCGCCCTGGCGCGCACCGTCGAGTATTTCCGCATTCCGCGCGATGTGCTGACCATCTGCCTGGGCAAGAGCACCTACGCCCGTTGCGGCATCATCGTCAACGTCACCCCGCTCGAACCCGAGTGGGAAGGCCACGTGACGCTGGAGTTCTCCAACACCACCACGCTGCCGGCGAAGATCTACGCCAACGAAGGTGTGGCACAGATGCTGTTCCTGCAGTCCGACGAAGAATGCGAAGTGTCGTACAAGGACCGTGGCGGCAAGTACCAGGGCCAGCGCGGCGTCACCCTGCCGCGTACCTGAGCCGACGAGCGCGGGGAATTTCCCCGCGCCTTTGGCACTCCAATGGGTAACGCCGGTGCGCATGATGCGCAACGGCTCTCGCCAGGAGCTGCCAATGAAACTCCACCCCGCAATCAGTGCCAAGCTGGCTGGCCTGCAGCCCAACCACGTCGGTTTGCTGCCATGGTCATTGCTGGCGTACCCGTTGCCTATGCAAGCGGGGGGCGTACCTCACCAGCCAGATCCCGATGACCCGCAGCCACCGGACCCCGGTGAAAAGCCACCTATGGAGCCGGGCGAGCCGACCCTGCCTGACGAGCCGCCACCCGCGCCTGTGGCCTGAGCAACGCGGCAACGGTTTGCCTGGTCAGTTACCCAGCAGATAACCGCTGCGGCATACCTGCTCGCCGGCGACATGGGCGATGACCATGCCGGCAGTTGCCATGCGCCGCACGCTGCGGGCATACAGCAGGCCGGGCTGGCTGTTGTGCACGGCAGTCACCCGGTCGTTGAGTGGGTCGATGACTTCGGCAATCAGCTGGCCGGCCTCAAGATGCTGCCCCGGTCTGGCGTGGTACACCAGTAGCCCCCCCAGTGGCGCTATCACCGGTTCGACGGCGGCCAGCGGCGTGGCCGGGCAGCGCAAGGCGGGCAGGGCGGCTGCGGCACCTTCAATCACCCCCGCGTGGGTCAGGAAGTCGAGGATCGCCTGGCAGTCCTTGCTGGCCAGGTCGTGGCTGACATCTGCCTGGCCACGCAGCTCCACGGTGACCGAGCAGCAGCCCAGCGGGATCGGGAAACGCTTGCCGAAGCGTTGCTGCAACTGCCACCAGACCAGGCTGAAGCATTCATCGAACGACTGCCCGCCCGAGTCGGTGGCCAGCAGGCTGGCCTGGGCTCCCAGATAGCGGGCCAGCGGTTCGATTTGCGGCCAGGCGTCTGGCGTGGTGTACAGGTGTTCGACTGCCTCGAAGTCGCAGTGCAGGTCCAGCACCATGTCGGCATCGCAGGCCAGGCGTTGCAGAATCAGGCGCTGAGCCTGTAGCGGGGTGCGCGCGGGGTGTGCGTCCAGCCCTCGGCGCAGGTATTCGCGGATCAG
Source organism: Pseudomonas sp. 43(2021) (assembly GCF_017490805.1). NCBI lineage: Bacteria > Pseudomonadati > Pseudomonadota > Gammaproteobacteria > Pseudomonadales > Pseudomonadaceae > Pseudomonas > Pseudomonas sp. 43(2021). The sequence goes on along the minus strand of NZ_JAFGYJ010000014.1, from coordinate 49,812 downwards.
CTCAAGGTTGTGTGCTGGATCCTCGGTCAGGTGCTGTTCGATCTGGTCGCCGATGTTGTCCGACAGATCGACGAAATTACGGTTGAAGTTTTCTCCGCTTTGCAGCTCGAAACGCCCCAGTGGCGCGTCCAGCAGCACCTGTTCCAGGCCAACCGGGTTGGCTACCGGGACCAGGATGATCTCGCGCTGCAGGCGGCCTTGCTGTTCCAGTTCGCCCAGGTGGCGCTTGAGGTGCCAGGCTACCAGCATGCCGGGCAGCTCGTCGGCATGCAGCGAGGCCTGGATATAGACCTTGCCGCCACCGCGGGGGCCGAAGTGGAAACTGTGCAGTTGGCGCGTGACGCCCGGAACGGGGGAAAGCAGGTCGTGGGTTGAATGGTGCATGGTGGTCCTGGCTGCGTGGCGAAAACGGTCTGCGACACGGGTCGGCACACAGATAGAAGCATAGATTTGCCGCGTCTGCCTCATTCCGGATGTGTTCGGCCGGTACAGGCAACTTGGCTACTGCAGGCGTGCAATGCCTGCCAAGGTCGCCAGGTCATCTGCCTCTTGCACCGGCTTGTCCAGCGGCCATCGCACCCAGGGGAGGGGCGATGGCCATTACTAGTCAGTCACTGCTCAGCGCAAGGACATTTTCCAGCCGGATGCCAAGGCCTCCGCCACGCTGGTCTTTTCTGCGTAGGCGATATTCTTGATCAACCCTCCCTGCACCAGCCTGGGAGATGTGTGGAAGTAGTCCCAGCTGGAGGTACCGTCTTCAATTTGCAGTTCCTGTACATTGACAGGAACTTCAAAGGTGACCGGTGAGGTAACTGCCGGTTTGCAAATTTCAACGTCGATCATGCTGTAGCTTGCATTTTCATCACCGGCCCACAGCTGTAACTCGATGGTGCTGCCATCTGGAATTTCTTGCGTTTCTGGCCAGGAGACTTCGATCTTCAGGGTTTCAGTGGTCATGACGAACATCCTCTAAATGAATGGAAACCGCGTGTTCCGATACAGCACACGCGGTCCGGAGGAGGTTAAAGACCTGGATGGAGGATAAGGAGTTGGAACCTTAACCCTTAGCGAGCCGGTACTAGCGTCAGCCGCTGGTTGCCATACGCTCGCCCGAAGTTCTGCTGCTGCAGCGGCAGGCTCATGAAGCGCCCCTTGAACCAGGCGTCCAGGCCGTCGCTGTAATGCTTGCTGGCCGGGTTACCGGACTGTCCGCTGCTGGTCAGCACCTGCAACGGCTCGGCCTGGCCGAAGTCGACGATCATCCGTGCCGACGCCGGCAGGCGGGTGTCGAAGTCACTGCCCCAGGCGTATGGCGTCAGGGCCAGGGTGGTGAAGTCGCCACCGGCAGCCAGCGGCGAGCGGCTGATGGTATCGCCCAGGCCGTGGTAGGCCGGTGCCGGCCAGCGGTACTGGTGCAGCTTGCCCCACTGCCAGGCGCGGCGGTCGGCACCCAGTTGCGCAGTGCCGGCATCCACTGCGCCAGCCAGGCTGCGGGCCAGGATGGCCGGCTTGTCTTCCTTCTGCGGGGTGCTGCGGTCATCCCAGAACGGGCTGTCGTCGCGGCCCAGCAGGTGGTCTGCCTGTGCCGAGAACGACAACCGCGCATTGCTGACGAAGGCCTGCCAGGCCGGGCCGGATTCCGGGCCCAGGTCGTCGAGGAAGGTTTGCCGGGCCACTTCCTGGAGGAACAGTTCGTACAATGCGGCATCGCTCGATACCGGGCTCAGGCGGCCATCGAAGGCCTTGAGCCGGGCCAGCGCGTCCCGCGCCTTGTCGCGCTGTGCGGCGGGCAGGGCGTCGATGGCCTGCTTGAGTGGCTGGGCCATGCCGGGGGCGTCGAACATCTGCTTGAGCTTGTCGGCCAGCAGGGTGGTCTGGTCGTTCTGCAGGGCCATCAGGCTGCGGCTGTCGTGACGGCCATTGCCGGCCAGCTGGGCCAGACGTTCGGCGCGTTCGGGGTAGTACCAGGTGCTGGACAGCTGCATGCCATAGCCACGCGGCAGGCTGCGCTGGTTGGCGTGGCCGATCCAGCCGGCGGGCGGGTCCTGGTCGTAAGGGTGCAGCATCGGGTCGGCATAGCCGTCCCAGTCGTAGCGCCCGTCCCAGCCCGGCGAGGGCAGCAGGCCCTGGCCTTCGCGGCGGTTGGGGTAGCGCCCACTGACTTGCCAGCCGATGTGCTCGGGTTCGGCAAAGATGAAGTTGAGGGCGGCGGCGGTCACTTCACGGGTACTGTCGAAGGCTCGCTCCACGCTCTTGGCCCGGGTCAGGTCGAACAGTGCATCCAGGCTGCGGTCGCCCTTGAACTGAGGCAGGTTCAGCGCCAGGCCGAGGCTGGCATTGCCTGGCTGGGCCAGCAGGGTGCCGTGGCGGGTGTCGTACATCACCTCGCGCAGTGGGCGCTGGCCGCGGACGAAGAAGGTTTCGCTACGGGCGCGGGCCGGCAGCCATTTGCCGTCGGCCAGGTAGCTCAGCTGGCTGCCCTGCTGGCGCAGTTGCTCCAGGTACAGGTCCTGGTTGTCGGCCATGACCGCGCTGCTGCTCCAGGCCAGCTTGCCGTTGTAGCCGGCCAGCACGATCGGCAGGCCGGGCAACGACAGGCCGGCGACCTGGTACTTGCCGGTGTGGATCTGCACCGGGCTCAGGGCCCAGGCAGCTCGGCTGTCGCTGGCCAGCAGGCTCTTGCCGCTGTGGCTGCGCTGCGGCGCCAGGGCCAGGTTGGCCGAGCCAGGGCTGCCCAGAAGGTCGAGGTCGGCGAGCTTCTGGCTGGCAGCCGCCAGGGCCGGCAGGCCCGGTAACTGGCTGGCCAGGTTCAGGCCCTTGAGCTTGTCCACTTCGGCTTCGGCCAACGGCTCGTCCGGGGCGCCGGGCAGCAGCCAGGCCAGTTTGTCGCTGCCGGCTTTCTGCGCCAGGGCCAGGGCGCTCAGTTCTTCCTGCAGGTTCACCGACTGGCTGAAGGCGTACAGGCTGAAGATCAGGGCCGAGTCTTCGGGCTTCCAGTACTCGGGGCGGTAGCCACTGCTGGCCAGGCCGGCGGGCAGCTTGTCGCGGTAGCGGAACAGGTAGGCGTTGACCCCGCGTGCATACACTTCGAAGAAGCGCTTGAGCCGTGGCGAGGCATCGGCGTACTGCTGGGCGGCGCTCTGCTTGAGGTTGGCCGCGCGCATCAGGCGGTCGATGTCCAGCGCGTCGCTGCCGGCCAGCTCGGCCAGCCGGCCCTGGGCCAGCAGGCGCATGGCGACCATCTGCTCGATGCGGTCGCCGGCGTGCACATAGCCCAGGCTGAACAGGGCGTCATGGAAGCTGCTGCTTTCGATCAGTGGCGCGCCCATGGCGTTGCGCCGTACCGAGACGTTCTGCGCCAGGCCCTTGAGCGGCTGCACGCCGCTGGTCTGTGGCACGCTGTCCTGGTAGCCGCCCGTCTGGCAGCCGGCCAGCCCGAGCATGCCGAGCAGCGTGGCAGCGGTTGCGAACCGCGGGCGGAAGGGAGGAAAGGCGGGGGCGGCCATGACAAGGGCTCCTGCAAGGCGTGGCGGTTTTGGAAAGGCGCTAAGGTAGTTAGCGCGCAGGCGCCGTGCAAGGTCCCTGGGCGCTTTATTTTTTGTGCTTGGCGTGGGGTGTGTGGCGCCTGTGGGATCGAGCGCCGCCCGCACGGCGCATCGCGAGCGAAGCTCGCTCCTACATTTGTTTCGGGCCAATTATTCCTGTGGGATTTGCGCGCGAACGCCTTGGCGCATGGCTCGATATCGCGTCGTACAAACAAGGCGGTCGCGTGCGCTGGCACAGGCGATACTGGCCCGAAACAGATGTAGGAGCGAGCTTCGCTCGCGATGCGCCGCGCGGGCGGCGCTCGATTTACGCACCCTCTCAAAACTCAAGACAGGCACTCAAACCTTGAAATGCTCGGCCACGGCGTCGGAAAAGTGCGTGCAGTTGATGCGCGCATGGCGTTGATAGTCACGGCTGACGGCAAAGGCCGAGCCTGGCATCAACAGCACCTTGTGCTGTTCCAGGCGATGCATGAAGGGCTGCAGGTCGGCCAGTTCGGGGTGGTAGACCCACAGGAACATGCCGCCTTGCGGCGTTATGTCGAACTGCCAGCCACGTTCCCTTAACAACCGTTGGGTCTGGGCCTGCTGGCGGATCAGGCGCTGCTGCAGGTCTTGCATGTGCCGGGCATAGGTGCCGTCGGACAGGATGGTGTTGACGAAGCGTTCGCAAAACGCCGGCACCGCCACGCAGGTCAGCAGTTTCAGGCGTGTCAGCGGCTCTATCAGGTCGGTCGAGCAGGCGATGTAGCCCACGCGCAATGAAGCGGACAGGCATTTGGAGAAGCTGCCGATGTAGATGACCCGCTCAAGGTTGTCCAGTTCGGCAAAGGTCTGGCGCACGCCCGGGCTGAAGTCGCCGTAGACATCATCCTCGACCACGAAGAAGTCGTGTTCCACCGCCAGACGCAAGATGCTGAAGGCATTGTGCGGGCTGATATTGCCGCCGGTCGGGTTGTGGAAGGTGCTGTTGCAGAAGAACGCCTTGACCTTGTGCCTGGCCAGGTGCTCTTTCATGTCTTCCACGTTCGGTCCGTCCTGGGTTCGCCGCACCCCGACCACGTGGCCACCGGCCAACTGGATCAGCTTGATCAGGTTGCCATTGCCGGGCTCGTCGACGAACACGTGATCGCCTGGCTTGATCAGCAACCGCGCCACCAGGTCCAGCGCTTGCGTGGCGCCCAGAGTGGTCAGCAACTGGCCTGGCTGGGCATCGACACGGGTCAGGCGTTTCAAGTGCACGCACAGCTGTTTGCGCATGGGCAGGTAGCCCTGGATGTCGCCATATTCCGCCAGCGAACTCTGCTCCAGCCGCGCCGTGCGCCGAATCGCCTTGGCCAGCAGCTCGGTGTCACGCCAGGCGGGTGGCAGCCAGCCGCTGCCCAGTTTGGTGTAGTGCTGGCCCCCCTGCAGCAGCCTGAACAATGGGTCGCCGGCCATGCCTGTGGGCGCATCCACCGTGCCGGTTTGCCGTGTATGGCTGGCGACGAAGTAGCCGCGGCCAGGAATGGCGGTCAACACACCTTCGCTGACCAGCCGGGCATAGCTGGAGACGACATCGTGGTAACTGCAGTTGACCGCCGCCTTCAGCTTGCGGATGGACGGCATGCGCTGCCCAGGCAGCCATTCGCCGGCTTCAAGGCGCTGTTTCAACTGGTCATGAAGGCTATGCGGGCGCATGTCGGGTCCTGCAACTGTTAGAAAAAATAGCCTAACAGTTAACCGGAAAGCGCGTCGACTGTTCGCATTTCAGAGCGCGGCAGATGCGACCATGCAGCTGTCGGCACTTTTCGCGATGTCGAAATCACCCCGTCCACCTACCGTGAGCACACGCTATGTCGAGCACACTACCGCGGCGCACTTATCTGTTTTTCACCGCGCAATCGATCAATCTGACGACTGCGGTCATGTCCGTGACCATGGCGGCCATTGTCGGGGCGGCACTGGCACCTGCCGCCACGTGGTCCACGGTGCCTTACGGTTTTCAGTTTCTCTGCATGATGCTGGCTACCTACCCGGTCTCCGGGCTGATGAGCCGTATCGGCCGCAAGCGGGCGTTCATGCTGGGCTCGATACCTTTGGCGGTGTCCGGCATCACCGGCTATCTGGCCGTGCTGTACCAGCACTTCCCGACGCTGGTGGTCAGTCATTCGGCATTGGGCATCTACATTGCGTTTGCCAACTTCAACCGCTTCGCGGCCACCGACAATCTGGCCCAGAACCTGAAGCCAAGAGCGCTTTCGCTGGTCGTGGCAGGTGGGGTGATCGCTGCCGTGGTCGGGCCGGCGCTCACCGAATGGCTGCGCGACCTTGGCGGGTATCCGTTGTTTTCGCTGTGTTACGCCGCCTTTGTCGGCCTGGCGGTGATGTCCTTGCTGATAGCGGTTTGCCTGCCCGACGACAGCGGTATCGCCGATACCGACCGTGCAGCGAAACCGGCTGGTACAGCCGCTGAGCCGCTGAGCCCGGTGGTCGCCTTGGCCATGGCAGTGGCCGCGCTGGGCTACGGAATCATGAATTTGCTGATGATCCAGGCGTCGATGCACATGAAACACATGCATGAGGACTTTTCCGACGTTCGCCTGGCGATTCAATGGCATGTGATTGCCATGTTCGCCCCGTCGTTCTTCACTGGCGCCATCATCCACAAGCTCGGGATCAGGGCCACCATCTGTCTAGGCCTGGGCCTGTTGATCGGTTGCACGGCCATGAACATATGGTCGCACAGCTACGCGATGATGACCTTGGCGCTGATAGCCCTCGGTCTGGGCTGGAACCTGACCTACGTGGGTGGAGGGGCGCTGTTGGCGCAAACGCTGCAAAACAGCCCGGCTGCGATGCAGATGCAGGGGAAAAACGATCTGGCCATTGCGGTGTTCGCGACCATTGGCGCATTCAGCCCGTCGCTGTTGCTGGGCTCGGTCGGCTGGGACGGCACCAATGCCATTTGCATGGCCCTGTGCATCGTGCTGCTCATGGCCACCGCCGGGGTGCTGCAGCGCAAGGTAGCCGGGCCTGCAAGGGCCAGCTAGGCAGGAAGGCCCCGACTACCCACAGCGCGGCCCGTAGCAGGGACGCGCAAGTGCTGTTCAGGTCAGGCGCCGTGGCACTTCTTGAACTTTTTCTGGCTACCGCACGGGCAAGGGTCGTTACGGCCAACGTCTTTCAGGGCGTTGCGTACCGGCTCCTGGTGGCCGTGGTTGCAGTGCGGGCCGTGTACATGGCCATGATCGTGGTGGTGATCATGATCGTGGTTGCAGTCAGGGCCATGAACGTGGGGTTGTTGGGACATTGCAGGGTTACTCCGGGTTGTAATCGCCGGGGATTATCTCACCACTGCGCGACAAGTGCAGGTCCCGATGGATGAGCAACCCGGTCGCCAGCTCGCCCTGCAGGTTGTAATGCAACGGTTGCTCGCTTTTCAGCAGCTTGGCCAGCGGTTTCAGGTGCTGCCACAGGTTGGTCCGCGCGGTGATCTTGAAGGTGCGCCGGGCATGCCCGCCGACACTGCGCCACAGGCTGGTTTCATCCTGCACCAGCAACAGGTCGTTGAGGCGTATGGCATACGACAGGTTGCGGATGAACAGGCGGCTGTCATTGGGGTTGTCGACCCGCAGGTGCAGCACGAACTCCTGCTCCAGCAACCTGGCCTTGACTGTCTCCACCTTGACCAGGTGCACCTCGGGCTCGCGCCAGTCATCACCGCCCCAGCTGGCGCAGCCCGCCAGCAGTGCCAGCCATGCCATCAGGGCGGCGAACAGCAGCGGGCGGGGGCGGGCGATCATGTTCAGCTACCCACGTAACTGGCGCAGCATTTCTTGAACTTCTGGCCGCTGGCGCAGGGGCAGGGGTCGTTGCGCCCGGCCTTGAGCCCGACCGTGGGGTCGATGAAGTACCAGCGCCCGGCATGCTGGACGAATGCCGAGCGCTCGCGGTGCTGATGGTCGCCCTCCTGGTCGTGCCAGCGAGCGGTAAAGGTGACGAAACCGTGCTCCGGCTGGCCGCCCAGCACTTCTGCGCTTTCCACCTCCAGGCCCAGCCAGGTGCTCTGGGCACTCCAGGCGGCCATGGCGGCGCGGTCCAGGCCGGCTTGCTGGGCCGGCAGGGTGGTGGCCACCAGGTAGTCGACCAGGCCCAGCACGTAGGCACTGTAGCGCGAGCGCATCAGGGCCTGGGCATCCGGTGCCGGGGTGCCGGCATGGTAATGCCCGCAGCAGGCTTCGAGCAGGTTGCCACTGCCACAAGGGCAGACCGAGACACTCATCATCACCACCAGTACTTGCCGAAGTTTTCAGGGTTGGCCCAGAACTTGGCGTTGAGCCAGTCCGGTACCTGTTTGTAGTCATGTAGATCATAGGTGAACAGGCTCAACACCTGCTGGTCACGGCGGAATTTCTCGCTGGCCGACAGGGCCAGGGCAAAGAAATCGGTGTCTTGCCAGCCACAGGCGGCCAGGTCGGTCAGCACCGCGACCCGGCTGGCATTGAGGTTGCGAATGCCACCGAGCAGTTCCAGGCCGGTGCGTTTGGGCAGGTGCTCCAGGCAGTCCACCAGTACCGCCAGGTCAAAGCGCTGGGCTGCCAGTTCGGCCGGTAGCGGGCCTGGGGCGGCAGTGGCGATGGTTACCTGTGGGTGCGCCTGGGCGAAAGCGTCCAGCGCCGGGAAGCGCGTGCCTACCAGCAGCAGGCGTTGCGGGGTGAAGCGCTCCAGCAGGGCCGCCAGGGCCTGCTGCGGGGTGCGCTGGGAAAAACCGTCGGTCATTGGCAATCCTCGTTGAAGTCGTCCAAGACTAGCGGGCCGCAGCGTGCGGGCAAAGAGGCATGTGACCGTGTCGTGGCTTATTGGTGGCAGGGATCAAATGCTCGGTCTTTACTCCCAGAGATCGGCCTTATGCCGATTCCCCCTAGGAGAAGCAATGAAATGAGCATAGTACGCACAGCGATACCCCTGGTCCTGCTCACCAGTGTGTTGACTGGTTGTGCAGGTTTGCAAAAGACCGACTGGCCGAAATGTGCTGCCGTCGGGGGTGTAGGCGGCGCTGCCCTGGGCGCCATCGAGAGTTCCAGCTGGGCTGGCTGGGGCGCGTTGCTGGGCGGTGGCCTGGCGGCGGGCTATTGCTGGGCCCATGGCGATGGTGACGAGGATGGCGACGGCGTGCCGGACAGCCGTGACAAGTGCCCTGGCACCCCGCGTGGTGTGCAGGTGGATGCCAACGGTTGCCCGCCGCAGCCGGCTGCGGTGGTGGAGGAAGTGGTGGTGCAGAAGGAAGAAGTCATCGTCATCCGCGATGTGCACTTCGAGTTTGACTCTGCGCGCCTGACCGCCAGCGACAAGGAGCGCCTGAACACCATTGCCACGCGCCTGAAGCAGGAAGCGCCGTCTGCCCGCCTGAGCGTCAGCGGCCATACCGACAGCGTCGGCTCCGACAGCTACAACCAGAAACTGTCCGAGCGCCGTGCCCACTCGGTGACCGATTACCTGGTCGAGAGCGGTGTGCCGCGCAGCAGCTTCGTGTCGGTGGTCGGTGCCGGTGAAACCCAGCCGGTGGCCGACAACGCCACGGCCGACGGGCGTGCCATGAACCGCCGTACCGAGATCAAGATCCAGCGGTAGAACGGCGTGCGCCCGTGCCTTGAGCAGTGGCACGGGCGTGCCTTGACGGCGGTCAGCCGTTAGTGGCCAATGACACAGGAGCATTCAGCATGAGTGTGACGTCGAAGGCGGCGCTGCCGCTGTTGGTGGCTGCCAGCCTGCTCACGGGCTGCGCCACCCACAGCGATGGCAGCGCGCCCCTCAACCAAAGGACCTGGCCCATCTGCAGCCTGCTCGGCGGCCTGGTCGGTGGTGGCCTGGGGGCCATCGAAAGTTCAAGCTGGGCGGCCGGCGGCGGTGCCCTTGGTGCCATTGCCGGGGGCCTGATCTGTTACGCCCAGGATGGTGACGAAGATGGCGACGGCATTTTCGACCGCCGCGATCGTTGCCCCGATACCCCTGCCAACACTACGGTCGACCACATGGGTTGCCCGTTGAAAGTGTACCCCGCATCGCCGCCTGCCACTGAACCTGAACCCTCGCCAGAGGTGATCATCCTGGATGACAACGGCGCAGTGATGTTCGCCTTCGACTCCGCCGAGCTGACCCCGGCGGCCCAACAGCGCCTGCAGGGCCTGGTGGCGAAACTGGATTCACCGACGGTGACCAAGGTCAGCGTGATCGGGCATACCGACAACGTAGGCTCCGACAGCTATAACCAGGCGCTTTCCGAGCGCCGCGCCGGCAGCGTGGCCGAGTACTTGATCGGCCAGGGGCTGGCGCCGGGCAAGGTCACCAGTCAGGGGCGCGGCGAGAGTGAACCGCTTACCGACAACGAAAGCGAGGAGGGCCGCGCCCGCAACCGACGGGTGGAGCTGCACCTCAACTGAGCGGTGCTGGCGCCTGCCTTGGCATTGCAGTTAATGTTGGTCGCACGGCCCGCTCGAACGGGCCGTCTCGACATAACAACAATCCATGGGGGCGGGGTATGAAGTTCATCCTGGGCCTGGGCAAGGTCCTGACAGTCGCTTTCTGGGGTGTGGTGTTGTTCAATCAGTTGATGCCACAACCTTTGCCCTTCAACCTGCTGATCAACGCCGCGGGCATCGCCTTGCTGGGCCTGCACCTGCTCGAAGTGCTGTTCTTCAATGGCAGCTTGCGCGGGCGCAGCCACCGCTGGTTCGATCGTCTGCAGATCCTGTTGACGGGTATCTTCCATGTCATGTCCATTCCCCGTGCGCAGGAGGCGCCGCGAAATGCGTAATCTGATGTTGCTGGCCATGTTGGCCGCTCCCCTGGCCCAGGCCGAAAGCCTGGTGGTCGCTGCCAACTCCATGCTGCGCCTGCCCGACAAGTCGGCCAGCGTGCACCTTGCGCACCTGCGTGTCGCTGACGCCGCAACCCTGCTGCTGCCTGCCTCGCTCGCGGAACTGAAGGTCGACCAGCTGGAGCTGGGGCGCGATGCGCGTATCGCCATTGCACCGTCCGATAGCCCGTTGCTGATCGAGGCGCGCAGCGCGCGGCTGGGTGAGGGCAGCGAATTCAGTGCGCCGGGGGCGGCAGGCACCTACCAGCGGGGAGCCCGGTCGGGTCGCAGCCTGGACCTGAAACTGGCTGAAGTGGATGCCGAGCGGCTGGCGATCGATGCCCGTGGCGGTGCCGGTGCGCCGGGTTACGTGGGGCTCGATGGCGCCAACGGCCAGGCCGGTGGCTGCACCTGGGGCCAGGCCAGCCGCGGTGCCAATGGCGATGACGGCGGCAACGGGCACGATGGCGCGCCGGGTGGGCGCATCCGCCTGAGCGTGCCGCAGGGCTTCCCGCAGGAGCGCATCGTGGTGCGTCTGGACGGTGGTGCACCGGGCAAGGCCGGGGCTGCTGGCAAGGCCGGTAAAGGCGGGGCGAGCAAGGGCTGCCTGGTGTACCGCACCGACGCCGGTGCCAATGGCCGCCCGGGGCAGCCGGGCCAGCCCGGGTTGGCGGGGGCAGCGGGCGAACTGATCCTGCAGCGCCTGTGAAACCTGTACTGGCCCTATCGCCGGCAAGCCATGGGCAGTACCTGTGGGAGCTGGCTTGCCGGCGATAGGGCCGGTGCAGGCAGCATCAGATCATCAGGCGCGAACTGGCCACTGCGACCACGGCCAGGCCCAGCAGCAGGTTGATCCCGACCATCCGCCGAATCCGCCCCAGCACTGCCGCACCCGCCGGCCAGTCCTCGGCCTGCACCGCCGCCTTCAGTTCCGGCAACAGCAATGCCTGGATGCGCATGAACAGGGCAAACATGGCGATGCCCCCACCGATCATCACCTGCACATACTTCGGTGCAGTCTCGAAGCCGCTGAAGCGCATGTGCAACATGCCGATACCACTTATCGCCAAAATCGCCACGGCCAGCCAGACCCAGCCGAAGAAGCGTCGGAAAACTTCCACCCACAAGCGCAGCCGGGCAGGCCCTTCAAGGGCTGCAACCGTTGCCGGGCGCAGCACCAGCCAGGCGAAGAACATGCCGCCGACCCACACCAGGGCGGCCAGTACATGCAGTGTGTAGGGCAGGGCAAAGGCAAGCATCCGGATCTCCATGCGGCATAAAGGGCAATAGCGGGGTATGATAGCCGCCCCATGCGAAACACTGAAAATATATCCAGCCCTCCGGGCGCCTGCAGACCATGATCAGCAACGAACTCAAAGCCACCATCCAGGGCGCCTATACGCGTTTTCTCGAAGCCAAGAGCCTCAAGCCACGCTATGGCCAGCGTCTGATGATCGCCGAAGTGGCCAAGGTGCTCGGCGACATCGCCTGTGACGAAGAAGGCCGCCGTGCTGGCGAGCCTGCCGTGGTGGCAGTGGAGGCAGGCACCGGTACCGGCAAGACGGTAGCCTACAGCCTGGCTGCCATTCCGGCCGCCAAGGCTGCCGGCAAGCGCCTGGTGATCGCCACCGCCACCGTGGCGCTGCAGGAGCAGATCGTCTTCAAGGACCTGCCCGACCTGATGCGCAGCAGCGGGCTGAACTTCAGCTTCGCCCTGGCCAAGGGCCGTGGCCGTTACCTGTGCCTGTCCAAGCTCGACATCCTGCTGCAGGAGGGCCACGCCCAGTCGGCCACCGCCCAGCTGTTCGAGGAAGAAGGCTTCCGCATCGAAGTCGACGAGCGCAGCCAGAAGCTGTTCAACAGCATGATCGAGAAGCTTGCCGGCAACCGCTGGGACGGTGACCGCGACAGCTGGCCCGAAGCCCTGGAAGACCAGGACTGGGCGCGCCTGACCACCGACCACAGCCAGTGCACCGGCCGTCATTGCCCGAACTTCCAGCAGTGCGTGTTCTACAAGGCCCGCGAAGGCATGGGCAAGGTCGACGTGATCGTCACCAACCACGACATGGTGCTGGCCGACCTGGCCCTGGGCGGCGGTGCGGTATTGCCCGACCCGCGCGACACCATGTACGTGTTCGACGAAGGCCACCACCTGCCAGACAAGGCCATCGGCCATTTCGCCCACTATTCGCGCCTGCGCTCCACTGCCGACTGGCTGGAGCAGACCGCCAAGAATCTTACCAAGCTGCTGGCCCAGCACCCGCTGCCCGGTGACCTGGGCAAGTACATCGAGCAGGTGCCAGAGCTTGCGCGGGAAGTGCGCACGCAGCAGCAGTTCATGTTCACCCTGTGCGAGCAGGTTGCCGACTTCCGCCCCAGCGAGGACAACGAAGGCCGTGAGCGCCCCCGCTACCGCTTCGAAGGCGGCGTGGTGCCGGAGCAGATCCGCGAAGTGGGCATCGAGCTGAAAAAGGGCTTTGCCCGCCTCAACGACCTGTTCACCCGCCTGGCCGACCTGCTCAAGGAAGGCATGGACGGCGAGGTCAGCATCGGCATCGCCAGCCACCAGGCCGAGGAGTGGTACCCGCTGTTCGGTAGCCTGGTCACCCGCGCTCAGGGCAACTGGGAGCTGTGGACGGCCTTTACCGCCGAAGACCCGGAAGACAGCCCGCCCATGGCCCGCTGGCTGACCCTGGCCGAGAGCGGTGCGCTGTTCGACATCGAAGTCAACGCCAGCCCCATCCTGGCCGCCGAAATGCTTCGCCGCAGCCTGTGGAGCGTGGCCCATGGCGCGCTGGTGACGTCGGCGACGCTGACCGCGCTAGGCAAGTTCGACCGCTTCCGCATGCGCTCGGGGTTACCGCGTGACGCGGTCACCTGCGTGGTGCCCAGCCCGTTCGTGCATGGCGATGCCGGCCTGCTACGGGTCCCCGACCTCAAGGCCGACCCGCGCGATGCGGCGGCGCATACCGCGGCGATCATCCGCGAGCTGCCGAACATCGTCGAGGACGCCCGCGGCGCGCTGGTGCTGTTCTCCTCGCGCAAGCAGATGCAGGACGTGTTCGATGGCCTGGACCGTGACTGGCGCAAGCTGGTGCTGATCCAGGGCAACCTGTCCAAGCAGGAAACCCTGAACAAGCACAAGGCGCGGGTCGACGATGGCCAGCACAGCGTACTGTTCGGCCTGGCCAGCTTTGCCGAGGGTGTCGACCTGCCGGGCGCCTACTGCGAACACGTGGTGATCGCCAAGATTCCCTTTGCCGTGCCCGACGACCCGGTCGAAGCGGCGCTGGCGGAGTGGATCGAGGCCCGTGGCGGCAACCCGTTCATGGAAATTGCCGTGCCTGACGCTTCGCTGCGGTTGATCCAGGCCTGCGGCCGCCTGCTGCGAACCGAACAGGATCGCGGTGTCATCACCTTGCTTGACCGGCGCCTGGTCACCCAGCGCTACGGCAAGGCTATTCTCAATGCGCTGCCGCCGTTCCGGCGGGAAATTTCCTGACCGCCGGAGCACTTGCTCCGGCGCGTTGTCCATTACTCAGTCTTGGGCCATGAGGGCCCTGAAGGAGAGCCCCAGCCTTATGGTCCGCCGCACCCTGCCCGCCGTTTTCGCCCTGTTGTTCAGCTCGCCCTTGCTGGCTGGGCAGCAGACGCTGTTCAGCTTCGTGCGCCCGGCCTCGGTGGTCAATGTGGCGACCGAGGATGCCGGCATGCCGCAGTACAACGCGGAGCAGACGGCCGAAGGCGAGGTGTTGCGGCGCGTGGTGTTCAACCCGGCCCAGCGGCCGACCCTGCGCCTGAGCCCGCAAAGCGGTGTGTGGGACTGGTCCAGCGGGCAATTCCTGACGTTGCGCCTGCAAAGCGCGATGGATTGGGCGCTGACCGTGGATGTCATGGTGCAGGGCAGTGATGGCCGCACGTTGACCAGCCGCATCGACCTGCCTGCCGGTCCTGCACAAACCGTGATGGTTCCGCTGACGGCCAGCTCGCCGCTGAGCCAGGGCATGCGCGCCGGCCCGCCCATGCCCTGGAGCCATGGCGGCCAGCGCCTGCTGCTGACCAGCAGCACCGGCGCGGTCGACCTCAAGCAGGTGGCCTCGGTCAGCCTGAGCATCCCCAACCCCAAGGTGGCGCAGAACCTGCTGATCGAACGGGTGGGCATCCAGGATGACGACCAGGCCTACAAGGCGGCCTACCACGAGCTGATCGATGCCTATGGCCAGTCCACCCGCGGCCATTGGCCAGAGAAGGTTGCCAATGACGAGCAGCTCAAGGCGGCCGATGTGCGCGAGCAGCAACAGCTCAAAGGCTGGCTGGCAGAGCGTGGCAAGCAGCAACTGGACGCGTACGGTGGCCTGCTGGCGGGACCAGCGTTCGAGGCCAAAGGCTTCTTCCGCACGGAAAAACGTGACGGCCGCTGGTACCTGGTAACACCCGAGGGGCACCCGTTCTATTCCCTGGGGGTGAATGCCGTGGCCGCGGATGGCGGGCGAACCTACGTTGCCGGGCGTGAGGGGATGTTCAAGGCGTTGCCGGGCGAGGGCGATGCACTGGCCGCATTCTATGGCGAGGGCAACAACGACGACGGCAACGCTTCGTCGCAAGGGCGCAACTTCAAACAGGGGCGCTGGTTCGATTTCTATGCCGCCAACCTGCAGCGCACCTATGGCAAACCCTGCCCGCCCGCGGCAGAGGGGCAGCCGGCCAACTGCCCGCCGTTGGCGCTGGATGCCGCCCGCTGGCAGGCGCATGCACTCGACCGCCTGCAGGCCTGGGGTTTCAACACGATCGGCAACTGGAGCGAGCCGGCCCTGGGCCAGGCCAAGCGCATGCCGTACACCTTGCCGCTGTCGATCGTGGGGGATTACGCCAGCATCAGCACCGGTATGGACTGGTGGGGCAGCATGCCCGACCCGTTCGACCCGCGTTTTGCCATGGCCACCGAGCGCGCCGTGGCCATTGCCGCCCGCGATCACCGTGACGACCCCTGGCTGATCGGTTATTTCGCCGACAACGAACTGGCCTGGGCCGCCCCCGGTAGCGACCCCAAGGCGCGTTACGGCCTGGCCTATGGAACCTTGCGCCTGACCACCGACGTGCCGGCCAAGCGCGCCTTCCTCAAGCAGTTGCGCGACAAGTACCGCAACCAGGAAGGGCTGTCCAAGGCCTGGGGCATCGAGCTGACCGCCTGGGAGCTGATGGAGGACCCGGGCTTCGAGGCACCGTTGCCCGACCCGGAGCACCCGGAAATCGAGCGTGACTACCAGCACTTCCAGCAGGTGTTTGCAGAAACCTACTTCAGGACCATTGCCGACTCGTTGAAGTGGCATGCGCCCAATCACCTGTTGCTGGGGGGGCGCTATGCCGTCAGCACGCCTGAGGCGGTCAAGGCCTGTGCCGAGTTCTGCGATGTGCTCAGCTTCAACTTCTATACCCTCAAGCCGCAGGATGGCTACGACTTCGCCAGCCTGGCCGAGCTGGACAAGCCGGTGTTGGTGTCCGAGTTCCAGTTCGGCTCGCGCGATCGCGGGCCGTTCTGGCCGGGGCCGCTGGAATTGGCGCGTGAAGAAGACCGCGGCCCGGCCTACGGCAACTTCCTCAAGGCGGCCCTGGCGCAGCCGATGATCGTTGGCGCGCACTGGTTCCAGTACCTCGACCAGCCGGCCAGCGGGCGCCTGCTCGATGGCGAGAACGGCCACCTGGGGTTGGTGGCGATCACCGATATGCCTTACCCCGGGTTTGTCGATGCCGTGCGCAAGAGCAACTTGCAGGCAATGAGCCAGCTACGTACTCAGTTGGAAAAACCGATTCCCTGACTAGTGCAAATGGATGT
The DNA here is from genome assembly GCF_017490805.1 of Pseudomonas sp. 43(2021). Classification (NCBI taxonomy): domain Bacteria; kingdom Pseudomonadati; phylum Pseudomonadota; class Gammaproteobacteria; order Pseudomonadales; family Pseudomonadaceae; genus Pseudomonas; species Pseudomonas sp. 43(2021). The sequence goes on along the minus strand of NZ_JAFGYJ010000014.1, from coordinate 33,596 downwards.
GGGAGCGGGCGTGCCCGCGAATCAGGCGACCGGGTGGATGGCACCGGCTATGCCGGTGTTCGCGGGCACGCCCGCTCCCACATTAAGTCCAGCCTGGCTACCGTTCATCGTAACCACCCAGCCCAAGCCAGTTTGCAAAACGCCAAACTACTGAAACAATGCACACCATTTTCGGAATTGGTCGTACGGAGAACAGCGGGTGCAGATCCAGGGTCACTATGAGCTGAAGTTCGAAGCAGTGCGCGAAGCCTTTGCCGCGCTGTTCGATGATCCCCAGGAGCGTGGCGCCGCGCTGTGCATCCAGGTCGGTGGCGAAACCGTGGTCGACCTGTGGGCCGGCAGTGCCGACAAGGATGGCCAGCAGGCCTGGCACAGCGACACCATTGCCAACCTGTTCTCCTGCACCAAGACCTTCACCGCCGTCACCGCCCTGCAACTGGTCGGCGAAGGCAAGCTGGCCCTCGATGCCCCGGTAGCCAACTATTGGCCCGAGTTCGCCCAGGCCGGTAAACAGGCGATCACCCTGCGCCAGTTGCTCAGCCACCGTGCCGGCTTGCCGGCCATCCGTGAGCTGCTGCCGGCCGAAGCGCTGTATGACTGGCAGGCCATGGTCGATGCGCTGGCTGCCGAAACGCCCTGGTGGACACCCGGCACCGAGCACGGCTATGCCGCCATCACCTACGGCTGGCTGATCGGCGAGCTGATCCGCCGTGCCGATGGCCGTGGCCCCGGCGACTCGATCGTCGCCCGTACCGCGAGGCCGTTGGGGCTGGATTTTCATGTCGGCCTGGCGGACGACGAGTTCCATCGCGTGGCGCATATCGCCCGTGGCAAGGGCAACGCCGGGGATGCTGCGGCGCAGCGCCTGCTGCAGGTGACCATGCGCGAACCCGAGGCCCTGTCGACCCGGGCCTTCACCAATCCGCCGGCGATCCTGACCAGCACCAACAAGCCGGAATGGCGGCGCATGCAGCAGCCAGCGGCCAATGGCCATGGCAATGCGCGCAGCCTGGCGGGCTTCTATGCCGGGTTGCTGGACGGCAGCCTGCTCGAATCCGAACTGCTCGACGAACTGACCCGTGAGCACAGCCTCGGCCAGGACCGTACCTTGCTCACCCAGACCCGTTTTGGCCTGGGCTGCATGCTCGACCAGCCCGACGTGGCCAATGCCACCTTCGGCCTCGGTGCCCGCGCCTTTGGCCACCCCGGTGCCGGTGGTTCGGTCGGTTTCGCCGACCCGGAGTACGACGTGGCCTTCGGTTTCGTGGTCAATACCCTTGGCCCTTATGTGCTCATGGACCCGCGAGCCCAGAACCTGGTACGTGTCCTTGCCAGTTGCCTTTGATCGGGTAATGCGGGTATTGCCCCACCCCTTTGACTATCCTCAATGCCAACGCCTGAAGGGCGTAGACAAAATTTCTTTCTATTTCATGGTGTATCGCTGATGTCTTCACACAAAACCTTAGCACTCGCCCTGTGCCTGACCGCCGTTACCGGCTGTGCCAGTCACCCCCAGGACGGCTCGAAGGACAGCGCCTCGAGCTGGTGGCCCTTCGGTTCGGACAAGGTTGCCGAGCAGGAAGTGAAGCAAGCCGTCACTGAAAACGTGGCCAAGGCCGACGCCAAGTCCGAGAATGCCAGCCGTTGGTGGTGGCCGTTCGGCGCTGACGAGAAGCAGGCCAAGGGGCCGGTGGTACCGAAGATCGACCAGAAGGCCACCCAGGCCTGGCTGGACGAGTACGAGCCCAAGCTGCGTGAGGCGATCAAGGGCAGCAAGCTGGAGCTCGAGCGCCGCGACAATGTGCTGGCCGTAACCATTCCGGTGGACGGCTCGTACAACCCTGACCGTCCGAACATGCTGCTGCCGATGACCCTGGGCCCGATTACCCGTGTGGCCAAGACCGTCGAAGGCGATGCCAAGACCGCCGTGTTGGTGCTTGGCCATGCCGACAACAGCGGTGTCGCTGCCGCCAACCAGAAGCTCAGCCTGGAACGTGCCGCTTCGGTGTCGGCCATCTTCCGCCTCAGCGGCCTGCAGCGTGACCGCCTGACCCTCAAGGGCATGGGCTCGGAAATGCCGCGCGCCGCCAACGACAGCGCCGAAGGCCGTGCCCTGAACCGCCGCGTGGAAATGCTGCTGACCCCGCAGAACACCATGGTCGCCCTGTTGGCCAAGTACCAGCAAGCCGCCCCGGCGCGGGCCCCGATGGTGGCGGTACAGGATGTAAAAGCGCCTGCGGCCAAGGCTGCCGACAGCAAGCCTGCCGCCAAGGCTGCGGCGAAGAAGCCTGTAACCAAAGCCAAGGCCAAGTCGCCAGCCAAGACCACGGCCAAGAAAAAAGCCGCGCCGGCCAAGCCCGTCGCCAAGAAAGCTACCGCTGACAAGAAAGTAGCTGCCAACAGCCCTGCGAAGACCAACTGATCGTCAAGGAACGCAGCAATGACCCAATCCCTGGCCGATATGCGCCGCGACTACACCCGTGATGGCCTGGCTGAAGCCCAGGCCCCGGGGGAGCCGTTCGCCCTGTTTCACCAGTGGTTCGCCGATGCGGTGAAAACCGAGCAGGTACCGGTGGAAGCCAACGCCATGACCCTGGCCACTGTCGATGGTGAAGGCCGCCCTCACTGCCGCATCTTGCTGCTTAAGGGGCTCGATGAGCGTGGTTTCACCTTCTTCACCAACTACGACAGTGCCAAGGGCCAGCAACTGCTGGTTAACCCCTTCGCCGCCATGACGTTCTTCTGGCCAGCGCTGGAGCGCCAGGTACGTATCGAAGGGCGGGTGGAAAAGGTCACGGCCCAGGAGTCGGACGCCTACTACCAGGTACGCCCGCTGGGCAGCCGCCTGGGGGCCTGGGCTTCACCGCAGAGCCAGGTGATTGCCGGCCGCGAGGAGCTGGAGGCGCTGGTCAAGGCCACCGAGGCGCGTTTCTCCGACACCCAGCCGCATTGCCCGGAGCATTGGGGGGGGTATCGTTTGCTGCCTGAACGCATCGAGTTCTGGCAGGGGCGGGCTAGCCGCCTGCACGACCGGCTGAACTACCGGCTGGTGGACGGGCAATGGCTGCGGGAGAGGCTGGCGCCCTGAGGTTCCGGGGCTGCTGCGCAGCCCATCGCGACGCAAGGCCGCTCCCACAGGTACAGCGCAGACCCAATCTGTGGGAGCGGCCTTGTGTCGCGAAAGGGCCGCAAAGCGGCCCCAGCAATTACCAAGGCTACCCCGGATACCCCGCAGCCTCCCGCTCCAACCACCCCGCCAACTGCTTGCGCCCCACCTTCTCCATCCGCGCCTGCTCCAGCCTTTGCAGCATATACGCGCGTTTTCCAGGGTCCGACCCGGCCAGCGACAACGCCAGGTCACGGTCCATCCAGCGGTGCATGCGCACATACAGCCACCAGTGGAAATACAGCCCCGCAACGGTGGTGACCACGACGATGAAGTAATCCATGGCTATCCTTGGTCTCACTTGAAAAGGCCTCGACACAGCCACGCAGGCTGTACCTCGGCTGAATGAAAACAATTTTATTGCGTTTGTACCGTGACAGCCGTCAACGTGCAGCGTCTAATGAGCACCTGACTTATGGAGACCTTACCCATGCGTAAATCCGCTTTGCTGGTGGCAACCTTTACCACCCTGTCGCTGTTGCTGGGTGGCTGTGCCTCGAGCCTGACCGGTGACAGCTACTCCCGTGATGAGGCCCGCCGCGTGCAAACCGTGCGTATGGGCACCATCGAATCCCTGCGCCCGGTCAAGATCGAAGGTACCAAGACCCCGATCGGCGGTGGTGCTGGCGCCATCGTCGGTGGCGTGGCCGGCAGCGCCGTGGGCGGTGGTCGTGGCAGCATCGTCGCCGCCGTGATCGGTGCCGTTGCTGGTGGCCTGGCGGGTTCTGCCGCCGAAGAAGGCCTGACTCGCACCCAGGGTGTCGAAATCACCGTGCGTGAGGACGATGGCAGCATGCGTGCCTATGTGCAGGCTGTGCAGCAGAACGAGATCTTCCGCGTTGGCGACCGCGTGCGCATCATGACCGTCGACGGTACCAGCCGCGTCTCGCACTGACCGTAGCGCAATAAAACAAAACCCCGACATGGCGCTCGCCAGTCGGGGTTTTTTCATGCTGTGGCCAAGTCAGTCGATGCTGGGCTTGCGGCTGGCCATGGCGGTTACCGCATAGCCGATCACGGCGGCGAAGAACGAACCGGTGAGAATACCCATGCGGTCCATCCCGGCGAAATCACTGCTGCCCGGCACAAAGGCGAGTGAGCCAACGAACAGGCTCATGGTGAAGCCGATACCGCAGAGTATCGCCACACCCAGCAATTGCCCCCAACTGGCACCGACAGGCAGTGCGGCCAGGCGCAGTTTGACCGCGATCCAGGTCAGGCCGAAGACACCTATGGTCTTGCCCAGCAGCAGCCCGACGGCGATGCCCAGCGGCACCGGGTGGGTGAAGCTTTCTACGGTCATGCCTGCGAGCGATACACCGGCATTGGCGAAAGCGAACAGCGGCAGGATGGCGTAGGCGACCCACGGATGCAGGGCGTGTTCCAGGGCGAGCGACGGCGAGCGCTCGGCATGGCGTGTGCGCAGCGGGATGCACAGCGCCAGGGCAACGCCAGCGAGGGTGGCATGCACGCCGCTCTTGAGCACGCAGACCCACAGGATCAGGCCAACGACCATGTACGGCCCAAGCTTGACCACGCCAAGCCGGTTCATGGCCACCAGCACGACCAGGCAGGTGGCGGCCAGCAGCAGTGACACGCTCGACAGGGTACCCGAGTAGAACAGGGCAATGACGATGATCGCACCCAGGTCGTCGATGATCGCCAGGGTCATCAGGAACAGTTTCAGTGACACCGGCACGCGCTTGCCCAGCAGGGCCAGCACACCGAGGGCGAAGGCGATGTCAGTGGCGGTCGGGATCGCCCAGCCGGCCACGGCCGCGGGGTTGTCACGGTTGATGAACCAGTAGATCAGTGCCGGTATCACCATGCCGCCCACTGCGGCGGTGGCAGGCAGGATTACCTGGGAGGGCTTGGACAGGTGGCCGTCGACCACTTCGCGCTTGACCTCCAGGCCGATGAGCAGGAAGAACAGGGCCATCAGGCCGTCGTTGATCCACAGCAGCAACGGTTTGGCGATGTGCAACGCGCCGACCTGGACGGCGACGGGAACGTCGAGCAGGCCGCTGTACAGGTACGACAGCGGTGAATTGTTGATGACCAGGGCCAGGATGGCCGCAGCAATCAGTAGCAGGCCGCTGGCGGCTTCGAGCTGGATGAAACGGGTTAACAGGCTACGCACGGGCTATAGGCTCTCCATGAGCAGTTTACGATTGGAGCGGGCTTACACCCTAGCCTGTGACGATATGCTTTAAAACAAAAACTATATTCGTTTTTGTTATATGGTGTTGCTGGCTGGGCTGAGGGAAGCCTAGATGTAGTTGGGGAAGGATGGGGGAGGGGAAGTCTGACGTTGGTTGTGGATTTTTCTGATGCCTGTCAGGGCCCTTTCGCGGGCACGCCCGCTCCCACAGGTACTGCACGGTTTTCAAAGGCTGTGCTGTACCTGTGGGAGCGGGCATGCCCGCGAAAGGGTCGATGCAAAATTACAGGCCGAGCATATCCCGCGCCACCGCCTCGGCAATGCGAATCCCATCGACACCGGCGGACAGGATCCCGCCCGCATACCCGGCCCCTTCACCCGCCGGGAACAGACCCTTCAGGTTCAGGCTCTGGAAGTCCTCGCCGCGGGTAATGCGCAGCGGCGACGACGTACGGGTCTCGATCCCGGTCAACACCGCATCATGCAGGTTGTAGCCCTTGATCTGCCGGTCGAACGCCGGCAGCGCTTCGCGAATGGCCTCGATGGCGAAGTCCGGCAGGCTCGGCGCCAGGTCACCCAGGGTCACGCCCGGTTTGTAGGACGGCTCGACACTGCCCAGCGCAGTCGACGGCCGGCCGGCGACGAAGTCACCCACCAGCTGCGCCGGGGCCTGGTAGTTGCTGCCGCCCATCACGTAGGCGTGGGCTTCCAGGCGTTCCTGCAGCTCGATGCCGGCCAGCGGGCCGCCCGGGTAATCGCGCTCGGGGTCGATACCCACGACGATGCCGGAGTTGGCGTTGCGCTCGTTACGCGAGTACTGGCTCATGCCATTGGTAACCACCCGGCCCGGCTCGCTGGTGGCGGCGACCACGGTGCCGCCCGGGCACATGCAGAAGCTGTACACCGAACGGCCGTTCTTGGCGTGGTACACCAGCTTGTAGTCGGCGGCACCGAGTTTCGGGTGGCCGGCGTACTTGCCCAGGCGCGCCTTGTCGATCAGTGTTTGCGGGTGCTCGATACGGAAGCCCACCGAGAACGGCTTGGCTTCCATGTACACGCCCTTGGCGTGCAGCATGCGGAAGGTGTCGCGGGCACTGTGGCCCAGGGCCAGAACCACATGACGCGAGTGCAGCTGTTCGCCGCTCTCCAGCACCACGCCGGTCAGCTGGCCATCCTCGATCAGCAGGTCGGTGACCTTCTGCTGGAAGCGCACTTCGGCACCGAGGGCGATCATGTCCTGACGCATCTGCTCGACCATGCCGGTGAGGCGGAAGGTACCGATGTGCGGCTTGTTGATGTACAGGATCTCGTCCGGCGCACCGGCCTTGACGAATTCTTCCAGCACTTTGCGGCCGTGGTGCTGCGGGTCCTTGATCTGGCTGTACAGCTTGCCGTCGGAGAAGGTGCCGGCGCCGCCTTCGCCGAACTGCACGTTGGACTCGGGGTTGAGCACGCTCTTGCGCCACAGGCCCCAGGTGTCCTTGGTACGCTGGCGTACTTCCTTGCCGCGCTCGAGAATGATCGGCTTGAAGCCCATCTGTGCCAGCAACAGGCCGGCGAAGATGCCGCACGGGCCGAAGCCGACCACGATCGGGCGCTCCTGCAGATCGGCCGGGGCCTTGCCGACGAACTTGTAGGTTACGTCTGGTGCCGGGCCGATGTTGCGATCGTCGGCGAACTTGCTGAGCAGCTCGGCTTCGTTGCTGGCTTCCAGGTCGATGGTGTAGATGAACAGCAGTTCGCTGTTCTTCTTGCGCGCATCGTAGCTGCGCTTGAACAGGTTGAAGCTGAGCAGTTGCTCGTCGCGGATGCCCAGGCGCTGGACGATGGCTTCACGCAGGGCTTCGTCGGGATGGTCCAGGGGCAGCTTCAGTTCGGTGATTCGTAGCATGGCAGGGTCCAGTATCCCGGCCATGGGCGGCCGGCGGCTTTACACAAACCGCCAAGTATAAGCTGTTAGCCGCCTCGACTGGCAGGATAAAAGCGCCCGGCGATCAGTTGTCGCGCGCACCGCCGTAGTAACCGCAGCCCTGCAGGGTCTTGCCGTCGATGCGCAGTTCGGCGCGCAGGTGGTGGATGGCACCGGTGGCGGTGTCTACGCAGCGTTGTGGCGCAACCCACAGCTCCACGTGCTGGCCGTTGGCTTCGCTGGTCAGGGTCAGGCCGCCGCCGGGCACTTGTTCTTCCAGGAAGGGCAGGGGCAGGGGTTCCTGGCCGACGCGGTTGAGCACCATGCCTTTGCCGCTGGCCTTGATGTCCCAGTCTGGCTCGTGGCCGTTGGCACGCAGGGTCAGCTGCTTGAAGTTGGGGTCTTCGCAAGCGCGGGTGGAAGGTTCCAGGCGGTACAGGCGACGAACTTCCAGCTGGCCGTCGTTGTTGGCCTGCTTGCTGCCGGTGAGGCGGCCACGGACGTCGGCGAACAGCTTGTCGTTGGCGTCCTTGGCGAGGTTGGCGGCTTCCTGCAGGATGCCGGTAGCGGCGACGTCGTTGATCACGAAAGTGCGGTTTTCACTGCACGGCTTGATCAGCAGCTGGCCACCGGCAGCACGCAGCTCGCCCTGCATGCGCGTGGTGCCGATGTTCGGGTCGCTGGGGGCGTCAGCCATGAGCTGGCAGCCGGCGAACAGGGGCAGCAGGGCGGTGAGCAGCAGGGTGGGGGTGAGGCGCATGAGGCGGGCTCCGGGGGATCTTTGCCAAAGAGCTGGCCACGTTACTCAGGCTCGGCGGGGATCACAAGCCTTTGGTAAACCTGTGCCGGCCTCTTCGCGGGCTTGCCCGCTCCCACAAGTTCGGCACAGGCTTCGAATACTGTGCGATACCTGTGGGAGCGGGCAAGCCCGCGAAGAGGCCGATACAGGCGATACAAAATCCGGCAGGCAGAAAAAAGGGCCCGAAGGCCCTTTTCCCGATCAACCCCCCAGGTACGCGTCGCGTACCTTCGGGTCAGTCAGCAGTGCCTCACCGGTACCCTGCATCACCACCCGGCCGTTCTCCAGCACATAGGCCCGGTCTGCGATCTTCAGCGCCTGGTTGGCGTTCTGCTCCACCAGGAACACCGTCACGCCATCACGACGCAGCTGTTCGATGATGTCGAAGATCTGCTGGATGATGATCGGCGCCAGACCCAGCGAGGGCTCGTCGAGCAGCAGCAGTTTGGGCTTGCTCATCAACGCCCGGCCAATCGCGAGCATCTGCTGCTCGCCACCGGACATGGTGCCGCCACGCTGGATATAACGCTCCTTCAGGCGCGGGAACAGTTGCAGTACCTTGTCCAGCTGCTCCTGGTAATCGCCCTTGTCGGTAAAGAAGCCACCCATCGCCAGGTTTTCCTCGACGGTCAGGCGGGAGAACACACGGCGCCCTTCCGGCACCACCGCGATGCTCTTGCGCATGATGTGCGAAGACGGCTGGCCGACCAGTTCTTCACCCAGGTACTTGATGCTGCCGCTGTGCGCCTGCGGCGAGCCGCACAGGGTCATCAGCAAGGTCGACTTGCCGGCACCGTTGGCGCCGATCAGGGTAACGATCTCGCCCTGGTTGATCTCCACATTGACGCTGTGCAGCGCCTGGATCTTGCCGTAGAAGGTGGAAACGTTCTCGAACTTCAGCATTTACGCTTCCCCCAGGTAGGCTTTGATCACGTCAGGGTTGTCGCGGATCTCTTCCGGCGTACCGTGGGCCAGGGGGGTACCCTGGTTGATCACCACGATATGGTCGGAAATGCTCATCACCAGCTTCATGTCGTGCTCGATCAGCAGCACGGTGACGTTGTGCGACTCACGCAGGTAGGCAATCAGCGCCTTGAGGTCTTCGGTCTCCTTCGGGTTCAGGCCCGCTGCCGGTTCGTCGAGCATGATGATGCGCGGCTGGGTCATCATGCAGCGGGCGATTTCCAGGCGGCGCTGCTGGCCGTAGGCGAGGGTGCCGGCGGTACGGTTGGCGAACTCGGTCAGGTGGACCTTCTCCAGCCAGTACTGCGCGCGTTCCATGGCCTCCTTCTCGCTGCGGCGGAAGTTCGGGGTCTTGAACAGGCCGGCGAAGAAGTTGGTATTCAGGTGGCGGTGCTGGGCGATCAGCAGGTTTTCCAGTGCGGTCATTTCCTTGAACAGGCGCACGTTCTGGAAGGTCCGCACCACGCCCTTGCGGGCGATCTGGTGCCCGGCCAGGCCCTGGATCGGCTGGCCATCGAGCAGGATGGTGCCGCCGCTGGGCTTGTAGAAGCCGGTCAGGCAGTTGAACACGGTGGTCTTGCCGGCACCGTTCGGGCCGATCAATGCCACCACCTGTTTTTCCTTGACGGTCAGGCCCACGCCGTTGACCGCCAACAAGCCGCCGAAGCGCATGCTCAGGCCGCTGACTTGCAAAATTTCGCGGCTCATCGACGCAGCTCCATGTGTGGACGTTGCATAGGCAGCAGGCCTTGCGGACGCCAGATCATCATCAACACCATCAGCGCACCGAACATCAGCATCCGGTATTCGCTGAACTCACGCATCAGCTCGGGCAGCAGGATCATCACGATGGCCGCGAGGATCACGCCCAGTTGTGAGCCCATGCCGCCGAGCACGACGATGGCGAGGATGATCGCCGACTCGATGAAGGTGAACGACTCCGGCGTCACCAGCCCCTGGCGCGCAGCGAAGAAGCTGCCGGCGAAACCGGCGAAGCAGGCGCCCAGGGTGAATGCCGACAGCTTGATCACGGTCGGGTTCAGGCCCAGGGCGCGGCAGGCGATTTCGTCTTCGCGCAGGGCTTCCCAGGCGCGACCAATCGGCATGCGCAGCAGGCGGTTGATCACGAACAGCGCCAGCAGGGCCAGCAGCAGGGCCACCAGGTAGAGGAAGATGACCTTGTTGATCGAGTTGTATTCCAGCCCGAAGAACTCATGGAAGGTCTGCATGCCCTCGGCGGCACGGCGTTCGAAGGTCAGGCCGAAGAACTCCGGCTTGGGGATGTTGCTGATGCCGTTGGGGCCGCCGGTCCAGTCGGTGAGGTTGCGCAGGAACAGGCGGATGATCTCGCCGAAGCCAAGGGTCACGATCGCCAGGTAGTCACCGCGCAGGCGCAACACCGGGAAGCCGAGCAGGAAGCCGAAGGTAGCGGCCATCAGGCCGGCGATCGGCAGGCAAACCCAGAAGCTCCAGCCCAGGTAGTGCGAGAGCATGGCATAGCTGTAGGCGCCGACGGCATAGAAGCCGACGTAACCCAGGTCGAGCAGGCCCGCCAGGCCGACCACGATGTTCAGGCCCAGGCCCAGCAACACGTAGATCAGGATCAGCGTGGCAATGTCGACCGCACCGCGCGAGCCGAAGAACGGCCACACCAGTGCCGCGACGATCAGGCCCATGATCACGTAGCGTTGGGTCTTCGGCAGGGTCAGGTAGTTGCTGACGGCCGGCGGGATCAGCTTGCGATCCGAACGGCGGCCCATTACCGAACTCCACTGCTTGTCGAACAGCACGCGCAGGAACATCAGCACCGAGCACAGGGCAATGATGCTGAGGTTGAACGAACCCTGGCTGTGCACGGACAGGCTGATGCCGTCGATGCTCAGTTTCAGGCCCAGTACCGGGAAGGCCACGGCCCATACCAGCAAGGCGCTGAAGAACGCCTGTTTGAGATTTCTGTTCATACTTTTTCAACCTCCGGGCGGCCCAGGATGCCGGTCGGCCGGAATAGCAGGACAAGAACCAACAAGCCGAATGCCACTACGTCCTTGTACTGGTCGCCGAAGATGTCGGCACCGAACGCTTCGGCCACGCCGAGCACCAGCCCGCCGAGCATGGCGCCCGGGATGCTGCCGATGCCACCCAGCACCGCCGCGGTGAAGGCCTTCAGGCCCACCAGGAAACCGGCGTTGGGGTTGATCACCCCGTACTGCATGCTCAGCAGCACGGCCGCCACTGCCGCCAAAGCGGCACCGATGACGAAGGTGAGGGCGATGATGTTGTTGGTGTTGATGCCCAGCAGGTTGGCCATCTTGATGTCCTCGGCGCAGGCGCGGCAGGCGCGGCCCAGGCGGGAACGGGAGATGAACAGGGTGAGGCAGGTCATGGCTATCAGGGTGACCACGAACACCAGGATCTGCATGTAGCTGATCAGTACTTCTTCAGCACCGCCCGGCCCGAACGAGAAGCTGCCGGGGATCAGGTTGGGGATGGACTTGTCCTTGGAGTCTTGCGACAGCAAGACGGTGTTCTGCAGGAAGATCGACATGCCGATGGCGGAAATCAGCGGGATCAGGCGGTTGCTGTTGCGCAGGGGGCGGTAGGCAACCCGTTCGATGCTGTAGCCATAGGCACTGGTGACGAAGATCGTCGCGACGAAGGCGACTGTCATCAGGATCGGCAGCGAATGGATGCCCATCATGGCCAGGCCCGCCAGGGCGATGAAGGCCACGTAGGAACCGATCATGTACACCTCGCCGTGGGCGAAGTTGATCATGCCAATGATGCCGTACACCATCGTGTAGCCGATGGCGATCAAGGCATAGGTACTGCCGATGGTCAATCCATTAACCAGTTGTTGGAAGAAATGGTAGATCTCAGGCATTACAGCGCTCCTAAAAACCTGATTTGCATTTCGCTGGCGGGGGTAGGCCAGGAAACCGCGGGTGACGGTTTTAAGATTTTCAGGTGAGCCGGCCCCCGGATCGCGGGGATCAGGCCCATGAACCTCGTAAAACAAAGCCCACTGCTCGCACAGTGGGCTCCTAGGTCAGCTATTAGTCACGCAGTTACTGAGGGGAGACTTCGGTCTTCGGCTTGCCGAAGTGCCATTCGTAGACCACGAACTTGAAGTCTTTCAGGTCGCCTTTGGCGTCGTAGGACAGTTCGCCCGTCGGAGTCTTGAAGGTGCCGGCGTGGATGGCCTCGGCCACCTTCTCGGCGTCTTCGGACTTGGCTGCCTTGATGCCCTGGGCGATCAGCTCGACAGCCGAGTAGGCCGGGAACACGAACGGGCCGCTTGGGTCCTTGCCGTCAGCCTTGATGGCGTCGACGATCTTCTTGTTCGCAGGGTCGGCGTCGAACGACTTTGGCAGGGTTACCAGCAGGCCTTCGGAGGCGTTCTGGGCGATCTGCGAGATGGAGTCGTTGCCCACGCCTTCCGGGCCCATGAACTTGGCTTTCAGGCCTTTTTCCTGAGCCTGGCGCAGGATCAGACCCAGTTCTGGGTGGTAGCCGCCGTAGTAGACGAAGTCGACGTTGTTCTGCTTGAGCTTCTGGATGATCGAGGAGAAGTCCTTGTCACCGGCGTTCAGGCCTTCGAACACGGCAACCTTGGTGCCTTTGCCTTCCAGGGTCTGCTTGACCGCGGTGGCGATGCCTTCACCGTACTGCTGCTTGTCGTGCAGGACGGCGACCACCTTCGGCTTGACGTGGTCGGCGATGTAGTTGCCGGCGGCCGGGCCCTGGGCGCTGTCCAGGCCGATGGTACGGAAGATCAGCTTGTAGCCACGGGCGGTGATTTCCGGGGAGGTGGCAGCCGGGGTGATCATGATCACGCCTTCGTCTTCGTAGATGTCGGACGCAGGCTGGGTGGAGCTGGAGCACAGGTGGCCGATGACGAACTTGACGCCGTCGTTGACCACTTTGTTGGCGACTGCTACGGCCTGTTTAGGGTCGCAGGCGTCGTCGTATTCCTTGGCTTCGAGCATCTTGCCATCTACGCCGCCCGCGGCGTTGATATCCTTGATGGCTTGCTTGGCGCCGATGAACTGCATGTCGCCGTATTGGGTCACAGGGCCGGTCTTGGGGCCCGCGATCCCGATCTTGATGGTATCGGCGGCAAACGAATGGCTGGCTACCCCGGCCAGAACCATTGCGGCGAACAGCTTGGAAATCTTGATCATAGTGCTCCACTCATTCTGTTGTAATTCTTATAGTCCTGGCGGCCAGGGCTACAGACCGGGCGGGATTTGCGGCGTGGCCATGCCAACGCGCAAGCCCACCGTCCCCCGGAACATGTCCCGGAACTGTACCGGTGCAGTGTAGAGCGCTGTTCGAGCGCTTGAAAAGCGGTCGAAAAGTGCCTGCTTCCTGGGTTGTCGCTTGGTCGACACAAAAGTACAGAAAGGCGCCATCAAACTGCCTGCATCTGCGACTCCATCCCGCAACTTCGGGATGATTCGACCAAATTACATATTTGAAACCGGGTTTTTCTGCAAAAATGCCGGCCTTTTCATTGGCCGATTTTTGTGGATACCACCCATGAGTGATCAAACAAGCACCCTCTATGCCAAATTGCTTGGCGAGACGGCAATCATCGAGTGGAAAGCGCTGGAGCGTTTCTGGGCCAAGGGTGACCTGATTTGGGTCGACCCAACCCTCGACCTGATCGCCGTTGCCGAGGCGATGGCCGAGAATCGCAGCGAGATCTTCGCCAAGTGGCGTAGTGATGGCACCGTTGGGCCGGTGACTGCCGAGCAGGCCCAGGATCTGCAAAGCCGCGATCCAGAGATCTGGGCGGTGGTGGTTTCGCCGTTTATCGTGATCCAGGTGAAGCGCACCGCAGAGGCATGATCGTTTTTGGTGCGCGAAAATGCGCAACAGGCCCATTTTGGTGCTTGATGGCGCTCAAGGTGGGTAGAGGGAAGTAACAATTCGGCGTGGCGGTAACAGTTTACGGGATGCGTAATGCCCCACCGTCTTCCAGGCGACGCGAAACCCTGTGGGAGCGGCCTTGTGGTCTGCCTGGAAAATGTTCGAACCAGTCAGGAGTAATCGATGAGCACTGCACTACCTTCGCTTGGATTTGCCGGCATCGGCCTGATGGGCCTGCCCATGTGCCGGCGCCTGCTGGCAGCGGGCTACCCGCTGACCGTGTGGAACCGCAGCCCGGACAAGTGCGCTGCGCTGGTCGCCGCCGGCGCGCGACTGGCCAGCAGCCCTGCCGAACTGTGCCGCGACAGCGACATGCTGCTGCTGTGCCTGGCCGACACGGCCGTGGTGCGCGAGGTGGTGTTCGGCGAGCAAGGCATTGCCCAGGGCGGCCGCAGCGGCCAGTTGCTGATCGATTTTTCCAGTCTCGAACCCACCGCCACCCGTGAAATGGCTGCCGAGCTGGCGGCACTGTGCGGCATGGCCTGGCTGGATGCGCCAGTGTCCGGTGGTACACCCGGGGCCGAAGCCGGCACCCTGGCGATCATGGTCGGTGGCGAGGCGGCCGACCTGCAGCGCGCCCGCCCGGTGCTGCAGGTACTTGGCCAGCGTGTGACGCACATGGGGGCGGTAGGCGCGGGCCAGGTGACCAAGGCCTGCAACCAGATGATCGTGGCCTGCAATGCCTTGGTGATCGCCGAAGTGGTGGCCTTGGCTGAACAGTCCGGTGTCGATGCGACGCTGATCGCCGAAGCGCTGGCTGGCGGCTTTGCCGACTCCAGGCCGTTGCAGATCCTCGCGCCGCAAATGGCCGAGAGCCGCTTCGAACCGATCAAGTGGCACGTGCGCACGCTGCTCAAGGATCTCGATGGCGCGGTCAAGTTGTCCCGCGAGCAAGGCTCGGCGACGCCGCTCAGTGGCCTCGCTGCGCAATTGATGCGCCTGCACGCAAGCCAGGGGTACCTGCAAAAAGATCCGGCGACCCTGGTTGAACTGTACCGCAGCAAGGGTTGAACACACCGCTCTGGTGCTGCAGCCGCTCCAGCAGCGGCCGCAGTTCGGCCAGCGGCTCCGGGCGGCCCAGCAGGTAGCCTTGCAGGTAGTCGCAGCCGTGAGCTTCGAGGAACGCCAGCTGTTTGGTAGTCTCCACGCCCTCGCTGATCACCTGTAAATGCAGGGTATGCGCCATGACGATGATCGCCTGGACGATCTCGCGGTCCTTCTGGCTACCCGGTACATCCTGCAGGAAGCTGCGGTCGATCTTCAGCACGTCGAGCGGCAGGCGCTTGAGGTAGGCCAGTGACGAGTAGCCGGTGCCGAAGTCATCGATTGACAGTGCCACGCCCAGAGCGCGCACGCGCTTGAGCAGGTTGACCGTGCGCTGGATGTCACCCATCAGGGCGTTCTCGGTCACTTCCAGTTCGAGCTGCCAGGGCGCGAGCCCGGCGTGGAACAGTGCCTTCTCCACTTCATTGGGCAGTTCGTCGTGGCTGAGGGTGACGGCCGAACAATTGACCGTGACCTTGAGGCTGCCATAGCCGTGCCGCTGCAGGTAGGCCAGGTCGGCGCAGGCGTGGCGCAGCACCCACAGGTCGAGGTCGATGATCAGGCCATTGGCTTCGGCGATCGCGACAAAACGCTCGGGCCCGAGCAGGCCGTGTTGCGGGTGTTGCCAGCGCACCAGGGCTTCCAGTTTGGCCACTTGCCTGCTGCGCAGGTCGAAGATTGGCTGGTAGTGCACACACAGCCCATGCTCCTCGAGCAGGGCCAGGCGCAGTTCTTCTTCCAGTTGCAAGGCAATCGAGGCCCGGGTCTTCAGGCTGTCGTTGAAGAAGTTCAGGCTGTTGCGTCCGCCGCCCTTGGACTGGTACAGGGCGAGGTCGGCATGCTTTAGCAGCTCTTCGGCGGTGGTGCCGTCGTCGGGGAAGACGCTGATGCCGATGCTGGTGGTCATGACCATGCGTCGGCCACCCAGGTCGATGGGCTCTTTCATCCTTTGCATGATGCGCTGGGCCAGGTGGCGGGCTTCGTCGCGGCTGTTGAGGCTGGTGACCACGCAGAACTCGTCGCCACCAAAGCGCGCGACCAGGTCGTGGTTGCGGGTGGCGGCCTTGATGTGGCTGGCGATCACTTTGAGCAGTTCGTCACCGGCGTCGTGGCCGAGGCTGTCGTTGATGCGTTTGAAATGGTCGATGTCGAGAAACATTACCGCCAGGCGGCTCTCTGTGGCCTGGTGTTCGGCCAGGCGTTCGGCGAACACCTGGTTGAAACCGCGGCGGTTGACCAGGTTGGTCAGGGCATCGTAGTGCGCGGCCTGCTGCAGCGACGCTCGGGCCTGGTCCAGCTGGCTGAGCAGCACGCTGACCCGGCGCAGGTCGTGCTCCTTGCTTTGCAGCTTCTTGTCGGCCAGCGCGCTACTGATGCTGGCACCACTGATCAGCAGGGTGATGAAGCCGATGCCCAGCCCCAGTTGCAGGCTGTTGTCGCCAGAGGGCAGGCGCAGGGCGGTGTCGGCCGGGATGACCAGGGTCATGGCGGACATCGCGGTGAAGTGGGTGGCGACGATGCCGCCGGCCATCAGCAGGCTGGCGCCGTATTTCATGGCCTGGTGAAGGGTACCGCTGCCATGACGGAAGTAGCGGGCCAGGCAAAGCGCCGCCAGGCTGGTGAGCATGGCAATGGCGGCAGAGGCCAGCAGCAGGCCGGTCTGGTAGTACTGGCGGGCGCCGGTTTCCAGGGCGGCCATGCCGACGTAGTGCATCAGAATGATCCCCAGGCCGATCAGCACTGCACTTGGCAGGTAATGGTGTGCGCGCATATGCCTGCGG
This sequence comes from Pseudomonas sp. 43(2021), assembly GCF_017490805.1. Lineage (NCBI taxonomy): Bacteria > Pseudomonadati > Pseudomonadota > Gammaproteobacteria > Pseudomonadales > Pseudomonadaceae > Pseudomonas > Pseudomonas sp. 43(2021). The sequence continues at coordinate 16,841 of NZ_JAFGYJ010000014.1, read as the reverse complement.
TCGAGGCTGTGCATGGCCAGCCAGGCGACGGCCAGGGCGATGAGCAGCGAAAGGATGGTCAGGGACGCGTCGTAGTGCACTTCCACTGGTGCCTGGAAGGCCAGCATGCTGATGAAGTGCATGGCCCAGATACCACCGGCCAGGCAGCAGGCACCGAGCATGTTCCATTGTCGGTGGGCGGTGGGGTCTTCGCTGTGGGATTGGCGCTCGGCCATGTCCAGTGTGGCGAAGCAGGCCGCACAGGCGACGAAGTAGGCGAGCAGAACCAGGAACGGGTCATGTCGGCAATCGATGACGATGCGCCCGGTTGCCGGCAGGTCGGCGAACAGTTGCAGCCCCAGCCATTCCATGGAATGCCTCATGATCGAGTTTTCACTCGTCTGCGCTACAACCCTGTGCAGACTGTCCAGAGGCAGTATAGGAAGAGGTGTTTAAGCCTTCCTGACTAATAGCACATTGATTTCTACGATTTGGTTATGAACCTGATCGCAGCCTGGAATATGTACGTGGGTTCTGAAAATTGGCCCCCTGTGGGAGCGGCCTTGTGTCGCGAAAGGGCTGCAAAGCAGCCCCGACAATTTCAACTATTGCGCTTCAATTCTGGGGCCGCGTTGCGGCCCTTTCGCGACACAAGGCCGCTTCCACAAAGGCGGCGGTTTCTGAACTGTATTAGCCAGCCACCAGCACGCGAATGGCTTCCAGGCGCAGTGCGGCCTTGTCCAGCATCGCCAGGCCCTCTTCGCGCTGCTTGCGCAACGCTTCGATCTCGCTGTCGCGCACGCTCGGGTTGACCGCTTGCAGCGCGACCAGACGGGCCAGTTCTTCGTCGGCTTCCGCTGTCAGGCGGCGCTGGGCTTCGGCCACGCGCTCGACGTGGGCCGGCATGACCTTGGCCTCGCCACTGCCAATGCGCTGGGCCAGCACGTCACGCTGGGCCTGGACGAACTTGTTGGCGCTGGCGCGCGGCACGCTTTCCAGCTGGTCGTTGAGGGTTTCGAAGGCCACGCGGGACGCCAGGTCGTTGCCGTTGGCATCGAGCAGGCAGCGCAGTGCCGCCGGTGGCAGGTAACGGCCCAGCTGCAGGCTACGCGGTGCCACCACCTCGCTGACGAACAGCAGTTCAAGCAGCACGGTGCCGGGTTTGAGCGCCTTGTTCTTGATCAGCGCCACGGCGGTGTTGCCCATCGAGCCGGACAGCACCAGGTCCATGCCGCCTTGCACCATCGGGTGTTCCCAGGTGAGGAACTGCATGTCCTCGCGCGACAGCGCCTGGCCACGGTCGTAGGTGATGGTCACGCCTTCGTCGTCGCCCAGCGGGAAGCTGGCGTCGAGCATCTTCTCGCTTGGTTTGAGGATCAGGGCGTTCTCGGAATGGTCTTCGCTGTCGATGCCGAAGGCGTCGAACAGGGTTTCCATGTAGATCGGCAGGGCGAACTGGTCGTCCTGTTCGAGAATGTCCTCGACCAACGCCTGGCCTTCGCCGGCACCGCCGGAGTTGAGCTCCAGCAGGCGGTCACGGCCAGTATGCAGTTCGGCTTCCAGGCGTTCGCGCTCGCTGCGGGCGTCGGCCACCAGGGCTTCCCAGGTCTTGCTTTCGCCACCTTCGAGCAGCGGCAGCAGGCGCGGGCCGAACTGGTGCTGCAGGGCGTTGCCGGTAGGGCAGGTATTGAGGAAGGCGTTGAGGCCTTCGTGGTACCACTGGAACAGGCGTTCTTGCGGGCTGTCCTGCAGGTACGGGATATGCAGCTGGATGGTGTGCTTCTGGCCGATACGGTCGAGGCGGCCGATGCGCTGTTCGAGCAGGTCCGGGTGCGCCGGCAGGTCGAACATCACCAGATGGTGGGCAAACTGGAAGTTGCGGCCTTCGCTGCCGATCTCGGAACAGATCAGCACCTGCGCACCGAACTCTTCGTCGGCGAAGTAGGCGGCGGCGCGGTCGCGCTCAAGGATGCTCATGCCTTCATGGAATACCGAGGCCGGGATGCCGGAGCGCACGCGCAGGGCATCTTCCAGGTCCATCGCGGTTTCGGCATGGGCGCAGATCACCAGCACCTTGGTGCGCTTGAGCATCTTCAGGGTGTCGATCAGCCAGTCGACGCGCGGGTCGAAACGCCACCAGCGCTCGTCCTCGGCCACCTCGCCCTGGGCCTGGAAGGCAACTTCCGGGTACAACTCGGCATGTTCGCCTGCTGGCAGGTCGCGGTACTGCTCGGGCATGGCCAGTGGGTAAGGGTGCAGCTGGCGCTCAGGGAAGCCCTGGATCGCCGCGCGGGTGTTACGGAACAGCACGCGGCCGGTGCCGTGGCGGTCGAGCAGTTCACGGATCAGGCGCGCGCTGGCCTGGGTATCGCCGTCGTTGACCGCGGCCAGCAGGGCTTCGCCTTCGGCACCCAGGAAGCCCTGGATGGTGGCGTGGGCCTTGGGCGACAGGCGGCCTTCGTCGAGCAGTTCCTGTACGGCTTCGGCCACCGGGCGATAGTGTTCGCTTTCGGCGCGGAAGGCGGCAAGGTCGTGGAAACGGTTGGGATCGAGCAGGCGCAGGCGGGCGAAGTGGCTGTCCTGGCCGAGCTGTTCGGGGGTGGCCGTGAGCAGCAGCACGCCCGGGATCACCTGGGCCAGCTGTTCGACCAGGCCGTATTCGGCGCTGACCTGGTCTTCGTGCCAGACCAGGTGGTGGGCTTCGTCCACCACCATCAGGTCCCAGCCGGCGGCGAACAGCGCGTCCTGGGCCTTTTCGTCGTCGACCAGCCACTCCAGGGCCACCAGCGCCAGCTGGGCATCCTCGAACGGGTTGCTGGCGTCGCTTTCGATGAAGCGTTCGGCGTCGAACAGGGCCACCTGCAGGTTGAAGCGGCGGCGCATTTCCACCAGCCACTGGTGCTGGAGGTTTTCCGGCACCAGGATCAGTACGCGGCTGGCGCGGCCAGACAGCAGTTGGCGGTGGATCACCAGGCCGGCCTCGATGGTTTTACCCAGGCCCACTTCGTCGGCCAGCAAAACGCGCGGCGCGCTGCGGTCGGCGACTTCGCGGGCGATGTGCAGTTGGTGGGCGATGGGTTGGGCACGGCAGCCGCCCAGGCCCCACAGCGCCGACTGCATCTGCTTGCTGTTGTGCTGCAGGGTGTTGTAGCGCAGGCTGAACCACGACAGCGGGTCGATCTGCCCGGCGAACAGGCGGTCGCTGGCCAGGCGGAACTGGATGAAGTTCGACAGCTGGGTTTCTGGCAGGGTGCGCGGCTGGTTTTGCCCGTCCAGGCCGTGGTAGACCATCAGCCCGTCGATGTCCTCGACCTCGCGCACGGTCAGCTTCCAGCCTTCGAAGTGGGTGATCTGGTCACCTGGCGAGAAGCGCACGCGGGTCAGCGGCGCATTGCGCAGGGAATACTGGCGGGTGTCGCCAGTGGCCGGGTAGAGCACGGTCAACAGGCGGCCATCCTGCGCCAGGATGGTACCCAGGCCGAGCTCGGCTTCGCTGTCGCTGATCCAGCGTTGCCCCGGTTGATACTGCTGCGCCATACTGCCTCAACTCCCGCGATGAAAAAGCCGATTATGTTAACGGATCGGCCGGTCAGACCAAAGTGCCGAGCGCATCGAAAGGTGCCGAAGTGCGAAAGCTAGTGCAACAGTCTAGCCGCTTCATCGCCCCCCACCGTGCTGCCGACGAGGGCCCCGGATCAACATGTCTGCCAAGCACCGCTGGATCAGCACTTCGATGGCCGTGGGCAGCCTGTTGCTGCTGGCCGCCTGCGAGCAGAAAAACTTCGAGACCTTGCCCGCCATCCCGATGGAGCAGCTTGAGGTACTGGGCGTGCAGACGCCGATCAAGAGCGTGCACTTTCGTGACCGCGATGGTGAAGGCTTGCTGGTATTGAGCCGCAGCGATGGCCAGGCCAGCGACCCGGAAAGCGAGCAGGAAGTGGACAAGGTGGTACTCAAGGCCACGCTGTACGGGCGCACCGCCGAAAGCGACGCGTTCAAGGCGCGCTGGCAGATCGAGCAGGAAACCACCTGCCCGGGCCTGGACCTGGATGTGGACTTCTATAACGACGTCAGCGATGTCGGCGACCTGAACAAGGATGGGGTCGCCGAGGTGACGGTTGCCAGCCACGCCTTCTGCGGCGGCGGTATCGACCCGCACGACATCGTCATCGAGATGCGCGAAGGGCAGGCCAGCTACAGCATCACCGGCCAGTCGCTGATTACCCCGGCAGGTGAAGAGCCGATCGGTGGTGAGCGCGAGGACAGTGCCTCGCTCAAAGGCGCGCCGCAGGTGCTGCGCGAGCACATGGACGCGGTCTGGCAGCAGGTGTACAAGCGGCCCTGGAGCGAAGCCAGCCCGCCAAGCGACGACGACCCTGACGAAGAAGCCGAATAAGTGTCGTGCGTACCATCAAGGTAAACCCGCGCCTGCCGATACAGGGGGCATAGGAGAACGTCCATGCTGCCGCCGATCATTCCGCTCAGTGCCGCCCCGGTGACTTCGCAACAGGACCCGGTCAAACCGACCCCCGACATCAAGCCGGTGGTGCCGACGCAGCCTGCATCCGGTGAAAGTGCCATCGACCTCAAGCACCAGCGTGACCCGCAGGAGCAGACGTTGCTGCTGCGCGATGAGCAGCGCCGCCAGCAGCAACGCCGGCAGAAGGGCGACGACGAACGTTACACGGCGATGCCGGGTGACGAGGTCAACGCCGACAACACCGTGCCGGTGGCACCGTTGATGGGCGAGCATGTCCGCCAGGGGCTGCTGGTAGACATCGAAGTCTGACGCGGGGCTGGTCAGCGCCTGCGCCTGGCTTCATCATGCAAGTCTCAGTTGATCGTCGAGCCCACCCATGAGCCAAGACAACCTCATCGATTTCGATGCTGAACGCGCCAAGCGCGTCCATGACCTCAAGGAAAAGCGCCTGAACGAAATGCGCAATGCGTTCGAGCAGGCCCTGCCGTTGAACACCGCCAAGAAAAAGAAGCCCAAGGGCAAGCCGAAGAAGCGCTGAAATTTGACGCAGGTCAACCCTGCACCCGCCTCGCGTGCCCGGCCCCGGGCACCATTGACACCGATCAATTTTTCCCGCCCCCACATTGGTTAACTTGCACCCATCGGACAACGGCAAACGAATGGGGAGGCCAGCATGTTCTTCGACAACGTGGTTATCGCCGGAGTGGTAACGGTCGGGTTGATGGTCGCCTTCTTTGCCGGTCTGGGCATTTTCATCTGGAAGGACTCGAACAAGCGCAAGCCGCGCTGACCTTCCGGGTACACGAGCACGCAAGGCATTTAGGGCGACTTCGGTCGCCCATTTTTTTGCCTGCAATTCTTGTGTTGCCTGTAGCGACCCCCACAGGGTTCGGATTTCGCGCGATCGCTTGCGGGAGCAGGGGGGGGGGGGCCGCGAAGAGGTCCGCACAGGAGGACCTGTCGATCATAAAGATGATTAGCTAGCTAATTAATCGTCTCTGCTTTATCCTTCCCATCATTGTCTATCTTTTCTACAAGAACATCCCCGCAAGGTCCGCCTCGTGCCCATCACCCTCCAGGCCCTGTTCGCCCCCAGCAGCCTCGCCCTCAAGTTCGCCATCAAGACCCTGCTCGGTGGTGGCCTGGCGTTGTGGCTGGCGATGCGCTGGGGCCTGGAGCAACCGTCCTGGGCACTGATGACCGCTTTCATCGTCGCCCAGCCACTGTCGGGCATGGTGGTGCAGAAGGGCTTGGCGCGGCTGGCCGGCACCCTGGTCGGTACGTTTGCGTCGGTGCTGTTCATCGGCCTGTTCGCCCAGACCCCATGGCTGTTCCTGCTTACCTTGGCCCTGTGGCTGGCCCTGTGTACCGCCGCCTCCACCCAGCTGCGCAGCGCCTGGGCCTATGCCTTCGTGCTGGCTGGCTACACCGCGGCGATCATCGCCCTGCCGGCTATCAACCACCCTTTGCAGGTGTTCGACCAGGCTGTGGCGCGCTGTACCGAGATCTGCCTGGGTATCTTCTGTGCCACCGCCAGCAGTGCCTTGCTCTGGCCCATGCGGGTAGAGCAGCAACTGGGTGGGCAGGCCCGCCAGGCCTGGCAGAACGGCCTGCAGGCCGCCAGTGCCATGTTGGGCGGCGAAGACGAGGCGCGCAAAGGCTTGCTGGAGAGCCTGGGGCGTATCGTTGCCATCGACAGCCAGCGCGAACACGCCTGGTTCGAAGGCACCCGCGGGCGCCAGCGTGCCCGCGCCATTCGTGGCCTGAGCCAGAAACTGATGGTGCTGCTGCGCATCTCCCGCTCGGTGCGCCGGCAATGGCGGCAACTTGATGAGCGCGAAGCCGAACGCCTGGCGCCCTGGCTGGAGGAGGTGCGGGCCCTGCTGGGCAAGCCCGACCAGCCCAGCCTGTTGCTGTTGCGCCAGCGCATCTGGGATGCCGCCCACGATGAACAGATCAGCCCGGCGGAGCACTTCTGCCTGGCGCGCATGGCACTGCTGCTGGATTACGCCATGGCCGCCAGCCAGGCGCTGGAGGATGTGGAAGCGGGCAGGGCGCCCAAGGATGTGTCCCAGGGCCTGGCCGCGCACCGCGACTGGTCGCTGGCCTTGCTGTTCGGCTCACGCAGTGCGCTGGCCTTTCTGGTAATGAGCGGCTTCTGGCTGGCCACCGCCTGGCCTTCGGCACCGGGGGGCCTGGTGCTGACCTGCGTGGTCTGCAGCCTGTTCGCCAGCCGCGAGAACGGTGCGCAGATCGGCCTGAGCTTTTTGCGCGGGATCTGCCTGGCGATACCCGCGGCGTTTCTGGTCGGGCAGATACTGCTGCCGCAATGGAGCAGCTTTGCCATGCTCTGCCTGGGCATGGGCGTGCCGCTGTTTTTTGGGGCACTGGGCATGGCTCACCCACGGACCGGGGCCACGGCCACCTCCTATTGCCTGCACTTCATCGTGCTGGTGTCGCCGCTCAACGCCATGCAGTTCGGCGTGGCCAGCATGCTCAACAGTGCCTTGGCCATGCTGGTGGGAGTGTCGGCGGCGGTGATGGCCTTCCGTTTGTTGGTGTTTCGCCACCCGGCCTGGCTGGGCCGGCGCCTGCGCGCGGCGACCCAGAGCGACCTGGTGCGCCTGACCCGGCGCGACCTGCGCGGGGCCGACAGCTGGTTTGGCGGGCGCATGGCCGACCGCCTGATGCAACTGGCGCGGCATGCCGGCGAGCTACCCGAGAGCGAGCGCCAGCGCTGGGACGATGGCCTGCACGGCCTGGATATCGGCGATGAACTGGTGCACCTGCGCATGTGCCTGGCGGTTGCCCAGGCCCCGTTGGGGCGGGCCGAGCGCGAGTACCTGCAGCAGGTAGAGGCAGTGCTGGCCAAGGGGCCGGCGCCCGGGCGTGGTCAGCGCCTGGATGCTGCCAGCGAACAGTTCATTGGCGCCTTGCGCCGGCTACCCTCAAGCGATCCGCTGCGGTTGGCCGAAGGGGCGGTGCTGCAATTGCAGAAAAGCTGGGGCAAGTGGTGCCGCTGGCAGGAGGAAGCCCATGGGGTTGCGTGAGTGGGAAGTGGGCGGCGTGCTGTTCAGTCCCTTTCTGGTTTATGTGTTGCTGGCGCTGGTGCTCACCGGGTTGCTGCGTCTGCTGGTGCAGGCCACGCCGTTGGGGCGCTGGATCTGGCATGAGGCGCTGTTCGACGCGGCGCTGTTCGTTTGTGTGTTGTTCCTGGTGGTGCGACTGTTGGGAACCTTATGAAGGAGTGTTTCGATGCGTGCGGCCGTACGTACCCTGATCACCTTGTGTGTGGTGGCCCTTGCCGTGTTCGCCGGCTATCAGCTGTGGCAGTACTACATGCTCACCCCCTGGACCCGCGATGCCCGTGTGCGCGCCGATGTGGTGGTGATCGCCCCCGATGTGTCTGGCTGGGTGCGCGAGCTGAAGGCCCGTGACAACCAGCAGGTCAAGGCCGGCGACCTGCTGATGAGCATCGATCGCGAGCGCTTCCAGGCGGCCTTCGAACAGGCCAGCGCCGTGACCGAGACCCGCACCCAGCAACTGCACCTGCGCGAGCGTGAAGCGGCCCGGCGTACCGCCCTGGGGCCGGAGGCGATCAGTGCCGAATTGCGGGAAAATGCACAGATCAATGCGGCCATAGCCCGCGGTGAGCTGCACGAGGCCCAGGCGCAGTTGCAGGTTGCCAGGATCAACCTGGCGCGCAGTGAAGTGCGGGCACCGCGCAGCGGGCATATCACCAACCTGCGCCTGGCCGAGGGCAACTATGTGAACACCGGGGAGTCGGTGATGGCCTTGGTGGACGATTCAACCTTCTATATCCAGGCCTATTTCGAGGAAACCAAGCTGCCGCGCATTCGCGTGGGGGATGCGGTGAAAGTCTGGCTGATGGGCGCGGGCGAGCCGATGCAAGGGCATGTTGAGAGCATCAGCCGCGGTATCACCGACCGCAACAGCAACCCGGACAGCCAGTTGCTGCCGGAGGTTGAGCCAACCTTCAACTGGGTGCGTCTGGCGCAGCGCATACCGGTGAGGATTCGCCTGGACCAGGTGCCGGAGGGAGTGACCCTGAGTGCGGGGATGACCGCCAGTGTGCAGGTGCTTGAGCAATGAGGCAGGGGGCCACTCCGTGGCCCGATCGCCGGCAAGCCAGGCTCATGCGATGGGCCGCAAAGCGGCCCCAGATTCTCGATTTCAGAGGAACATCCCGCCCGAAACCTCCAGCCGTTGCCCGTTGATCCAGCCATTGCCATCTTCCAGCAACAGCGCAATCGCTGCCCCGATATCATCCGGCAAGCCCACGCGCCCCAGCGCCGTGTTGCCGGCAATGTATTCATTCACCTGGCGGTTGTCCCGCACCACGCCGCCGCCAAAGTCCGTCTCGATCGCCCCCGGCGCCAGAATGTTCACGCGAATACCACGCGCCCCCAGTTCCTTGGCCTGGTAGCGGGTCAGCACCTCCATCGCCCCCTTCATCGCGGCATAGGCGGCATACCCCGGCAGCGCAAAGCGCGCCAGGCCAGTGGAAATGTTGACGATGCGGCCATTGTCGACCAGCAGCGGCAGCAGGCGCTGGGTGAGGAAGAACGGTCCTTTCAGCTGGATGTTCAGCAACTGGTCGAACTGCGCTTCGCTGGTTTCGGTGTATGGCACGTTCAAGCCGATCCCGGCATTGTTCACCAGAAAGTCGAAACGCTCGCGACCGAAGTGTTGCTGCAAGGTTGCCCCCAGGCGTTCGGCGAAGCCGGCAAAGCTGGTGCTGTCGCTGATGTCCAGTTGCAGCATGGCGGCCTTGACCCCCGCCTGCTCCAGCCGCGCGGCCACGGCCTGGGCTTCCTCGGCCTTGCTGTGGTAAGTGCCGATGACATCGATGCCGCGTGCGGCCAGGTGTTCGGCAGTGTTGCGGCCCAGGCCGCGGCTGGCGCCAGTGATCAGGGCAATCTTGCGGGTCATGGTGAAAACCTCATGGTGGGCTGATGAGCACAGGTTATTGGTCGGTGTTGTGCTGATAAATCCAGAAAATATGGAAATACTGTTCGGTAAAACCGGATAGACGAGGTTCAAGTGAACAAGCTGGAGTTGTTGCGCACCTTTGTGCGGGTGAGCGAGGTCAGCAGTTTCACCCTGGCTGCCGAGAGCCTGGGGCTGCCCCGTTCGACCGTGTCGGAGCAGGTCAGGGCGCTGGAGCGTTTGCTGGGTACACAGCTGTTCAACCGCACCACCCGCCGGGTGCAGGCAACCCAGGATGGCGCCTTGCTGTACGAGCGCAGCAAGGACCTGCTGTCGGGCATGGACGAGATCGAGAGCCTGTTCTGCGCCGACGATGCCGAGCTGGCCGGGCGCCTGCGGGTCGACTTGCCGACCATGATGGCCCGCCGGGTCATCATCCCGGCGCTGCCGCAGTTTCTGCAGCGCTTCCCGCGCCTGGAGGTGGAGCTCAGTTGCACCGACCGCCAGGTCGACCTGCTGCGTGAAGGCTTCGATTGTGTGATGCGCATTGGTGCCCTGCATGACCTGGACGTGGTGGCGCGCCCGGTCGGGCAACTGAGCATGCGCAACTGTGCCAGCCCTGGCTACCTGGCCCGCCATGGCGTGCCGCGCACGCTGCAGGACCTGGCCGAGCACCACCTGGTGCATTACGTGCGCACCCTGGGGGGGCGCAGTGCCGGTTTCGAATACCTGCAGGGCGGTGAACTGCGCTTCCAGGCCATGGCCGGTGTGGTCACGGTCAACAATGCCGAGGCCTACTCGGCGGCCTGCCTGGCCGGGCTGGGGCTGATCCAGGTGCCGGCGGTGGGCGTGGCCGAGCACCTGCAGCGCGGCGAGCTGGTTTCGGTACTGGAAGGCTGGCAGGCCCCGGCCATGCCCGTGTCACTGCTGTATGCCCGGCAACGGCACGTGCCACGCCGGGTGCAGGCCTTCATGCAGTGGCTGGGCGAGGTGCTGCATTCGCAGGTTGACGGTGGCCGCTGATCGATGAAAAGCGTGGCACCTGTGCGACGGCTTGCGTTAGGCTGCCAGTCACGAGTTGCCCGGTAGAGGCAACCCCCCCCGCCTGGCGTGCGTATCTTCCGATTTCATTGCGAGGTTACGTCATGGCCATCACTTCCCAGGACATCTGCAACGCTGCCGACCAGCTCAAGGGCTTTGTCGGTTTTCATGGCAAGCGCGGTGTGCATATCGTGCGTTTTTCCGAAGATTCGTTCGGCATGGACGTGGCCGACGCCAGCATTTCGCCCTGCAGCGAGTTTGTCTGGCGGCCCGAGCAAGGGCAGCGCATGGCCCTGTGCCGTGAACGGCTGGCGCTGTTGCTGGAGCAGCATGTGGATGACCGTTTGAACATCGGTGAACCGCTACGCACCTACCTGCGCCGGCGCGACCTGCCGGAAATCGTGGCTGAGCGCAGCTTGCGGCAGCTGTGCTGAAAATCCCTGTGGGAGCGGGCGTGCCCGCGAAGAATGCAACTCGGTGGATGGCACCGGCTTCGCCGGTGTTCGCGGCGGTTCGACGCCTCGACGCGCCCGCTCCCACAGGGCCTGCGCAAGCCTTCAAACTACGCTACGGGTAGGGTGCCGAGCGCTGGGCTGCCTGCTGCAACAACGCCTCGAGCCCGGCACTGTCCAGCGGTCGGCTCATGTAATAGCCCTGCACTTCGTGGCAACGGTCCTTCGCCAGCGCCCTGAGCTGCTGCTCGCTCTCCACCCCTTCGGCCGTCACCGTAAGCCCCATTGCTTCGCCCAGGTTGATGATGGCCTGGACCACGGCGCGGTCGCTGCCACCGGTGTTGTTCAGTCCGCCGATGAAGCGTTTGTCGATCTTGATGCTGTCGAACGGGTAGGTGCGCAGGTAGCCCAGTGACGAGTAGCCGGTGCCGAAGTCGTCCATGTTCAGGCGTACGCCCAGCTCCTTGAGCGACAGCATGGTACCCAGCGCACCTTCAATATCGTTGAGCATCACGTTTTCGGTAATTTCCAGCTCCAGACGCTGGGCTGGGAAGGCGGTTTCCAGCAGGATCTCGCGTACATCAGCCACTACATCGCTGCGCAGGAATTGCGCAGGTGACAGGTTCACCGAAACCAGCATGTCGGCAGGCCAGTCGTGGGCGGTGCGGCAGGCTTCACGCAACACCCAGCGGCCCAGTGCGACAATGATGTCGCTCTGCTCGGCCAACGGGATGAAGGTGTCCGGCCCAAGCAACCCCTCCTGCGGATGCTGCCAGCGCAGCAAGGCCTCGACCGCGACGATGCGCAGGTCGCTGAGGCGGTAGCGCGGCTGGTAATACAGCTCGAACTCCTGATTGCGCAGGGCCCGCCGCATGTCGTTCTCCAGCTGGCGGCGGTACTGGATCTGCTGGTTCATTTCGGCAGCGAAATAGCGCCAGGTGTTCTTGCCGTCGGCCTTGGCCTGGTACAGGGCGATGTCGGCGCAGCGGATCAGCTCGCCGGCATCGAAGCCCTGGGTGCGGGTCTGGGCGACCCCGATGCTGGCGCCAACGTGCAGGGGCTGGCTATCGAAGACGATCGGTTGCTGCAGCAGGCTGATCAGGCGCGCACAGAAGCGGTCGATCTCACTGCGGTTGTCCATGCCGCTGAGCACCAGGAGGAACTCGTCGCCGCCCAGGCGCGCGACCATGTCGCCATCGCGGGTACTGTCGCGCAGGCGCGTTGCTACCTCCTGCAGCACGGCGTCACCGGCGGCATGGCCGAGGGAGTCGTTGATCGGCTTGAAGTTGTCCAGGTCCAGCAGCAGCAAGGTCAGTGGCGGCGAATCGCTGCCGCGCAATAGTGCCTGCTCGAGATGCCGGGCGAGTTTGTTGCGGTTGGCCAGCCCGGTCAGCGGGTCGTGCAGCGAAAGGTGCTGGATGCGGGCATGGGCGTCGACCTCGTCGGTGATGTCGCTGGCGGTGCCGCGATAACCGACGGGCTTGCCGTCGTACCAGATGGCGCGGGCCGAAATCCGGCAGTAGCGGTTCTGGCCATTCTGGTCGCGGTAGGTGCAGCGCAGGTTGGCCAGTTGTTGCGGGTCGGCCGCGGCCAGGGCATCCAGCCACGGCGAGAGCGGCGTGGTATCGCAGGCCAGTAACTGATTGAGCGGTTGACCGAGCCAGTCGTCCACCGGGTAGCCGGTGACGTTGACAAAGCGTTGCGACAGGTAGGTCAGGCGTTGGTGCCGGTCGGTTTCCCAGATCCAGTCGGAGGCCGACTCGGCCACTGCGCGAAAACGCTGCTCGCTGGCCTCCAGGGCCTGGTTGCTCTGCTGCAGATGGGCGAGCGTGAGGTCGATCGCCCGCGAACTGCGCAAGGCATGACGAAACAGGTACAGCATGATCAGGCCGAGTATCAGCAAGGCACCAGCCAGTGGCGGCAACACTGCCCGCAACAACTGGTGCCCAGGCAGCGGGCTGCTCCAGGACAGGTGGTAGCCGGTATCGCCGAGGTCGATGCGCAAGTGGTCGTGCTCACCCACATCATTGTTTTCCACGTGCATGCCGGTCAGGCCGGCAGCGCTGCTCAGCTGTGCCAGCTTTTCCTCGGTGAGCTGGTCGACGAACAGCATCACCGGCGCCTGGCTCACCTCGCTATCGGTGACATCCCGGTCAGGGCGCACCGCCGCGGCACTGAGCACGGCCGGCCAACCGTTGAACAGGACGAAACGGGTAATCTGTTCACGTGGGACGGCCGCCGCCCGGGCCTGGTCGATGATTGGCTGAAGCGCCGCATTGATATAGGTATTGGCCGCTGCCTGGGTAGGCTGGCCTTTGAACAAGGCATAGGTGGTGCGTGCGTCCTCCACTACGAACACCCCTTCATAGCCGCTGGCGCTGTACAGCGACTCGCCCACGTTCTTTTCTTCGTAGGCCCATTTCCAGTCGGCCTGGCCTGCCAGGTGCTCGAAGGCCGCATCCCAAACGGCGTAGCTGGACAGGAACTGGCGCGAGGCGAGCAGCCTTTGTTCCAGCGCCTTGGTCGCCTGCAAGGCACTGCGCTGGCGCTCCTGGTGGTCAAGAGTGCCCGCGATATTGAACAGGGCGCCGAGGATGACCAGACAGACCAGGCCGAAAACTGCGCTGAAGCCGGCAATGAGGCGACGCACCTGGAAACGCGGTGTAGGGCTAGCGGGTGGAGGGTTGGCGGTCCTGGCCATGCGCGAGCGGCTCCTTCAGGCAGCCTCCCGCCAGGTAGTCAGGAAGGAGGTTCAATCAGGATAGGCCAGCCTGAGCGCCGCGGCGTCGCTGTGGGCAAAAATTGACCTGGTCGCGGCCAGCATGCTTGGCGGTGTATAGCGCCTTGTCCGCCTGTTCGAGCCAGTGCTCGGGTGACGCCAGGTCGGCCTCGAATGCCGACAGGCCGATGCTCAGGCTGATGCGCAGGTGTGGCAACTGCGGGTTGCGGTAGCTGGCGACCCGCTCGCGCAGGCGCTCCATGGCCTGGCAGGCCTGGGCCTCGCTGGTGTCCGGCAGGATCACGCAAAATTCGTCACCGCCGTAGCGCCCGGCCTGGTCGCCTTCGCGCAGGTTGCGCCGCAGCTCGGCGCTGAGCTGGCGCAACACGCAGTCGCCGACCACGTGGCCGAAGGTGTCGTTGATGGTCTTGAAGTGGTCGATGTCGATCAGGGCAATCACCGCGTGCCCTTGTTGCTGCTGGCAGGCCTGGAACTTCAGCAGCAGCAGGTCTTTCCAGGCGCCATGGTTGAGCAAGCCGGTCAGGCTGTCGGTGAGGCTCAGGGCGCTCAGGCGGCGCTTGTGGTCGGCGAGCTTGATCGCCAGCTGGTAGCAGACCCAGCCCAGCGCCAGCGGGTAGAGCGTCAGCATCGGCAGGCAGGCATAGACCTGCAGAGGTGTGGCGTTCAGTTGCAGGCCGGGGCCGAGCAGCAGGATGGCGACGAGCATGCCGGCCAGCTGGGCCAGCACCCCGCGAAAGACCATGCGTCTGCCGCCGGCGGCAACGTTGTTCATGGTCATCATCGACAGCACGGTCACGCTGGGCAATGGGTTGAAGTGCATGGCGGCGGTCCAGAACCCACCCATCAGTGAGTCGAGCACCAGGTTGCGCTGTTCTGCATGGTAGGGTGCGGCCGAACGAGAGGCCCACAGGTAGGCCACATGCGGCCACAGCAGGCCGTTGAACAGCACCAGCAGCCACGCCCAGGTAGGCGGTGACAGCGGGGCCATGGCGGCCATGACGCTGAACAGGCCGATCCCCAGGCCGATGACACGCGGCAGGTAGATGCGTTTGACGAATGAAAGGCCTTTGCCGCTGCGTTTATCCATCTTGGTCATCGTTCTTCTGCCGGAGCGCCGTTTATCGCATAACTCGCATGAATATTGTTGAACAGTGTTTCATCGACGACAAATGACCTTACAAGCCAATTCACGGTTGATCCGATCACTGTGGGGTAACATGAAGGCTTTCCTGTTGCTCGGAGTGTTGCTGATGGTCCCTTTGGCCAACCCCGCAGGCGAGCCGGCGCCCCAGCGGGAAGGACGTTTTCACAACCAGGCGTTGTTGCCACAGGATGGCGTATTGAAGAAGCTGCGCATCGGGCTCAAGTACCTGTTCCTGCGCAAGCCGCCGGAAACCCGGCCGGCCACACCGGTGAGCCTCCAGCCCATGACCCGCCAACAGGTGCTCGACGCACCTGATCGTAGCCTGTGGCGCCTGGGGCACTCCACGGTATTGCTCAAGTTGCGCGGGCGTTTCTTCATTACCGACCCGGTGTTCGCCGAGCGCGCCTCGCCGGTGCAGTGGGCCGGTCCGCTGCGTTTCCATGCGCCGCCTCTGGCGCTGGACCAGTTGCCGCCGTTGGCTGCGGTGGTATTGTCCCACGATCACTTCGACCATCTGGACGAACAGGCCATTCGCCAACTGGCACCACGCACGGGCGTGTTCCTGGCGCCGTTGGGCGTAGGCAACCGGCTGATGACCTGGGGCGTAGCATCGGCGAAGGTGCGGCAGCTGGACTGGTGGCAGGAAAGCGAGGTCGAGGGCGTACGCTTCGTTGCCACCCCGGCGCAGCACTTTTCCGGGCGCGGGCTGCTGGACAGCAACCGGACCTTGTGGGCGTCATGGGTGATCGTCGACGAGGATGTGCGGGTATTCTTCAGTGGTGATACCGGCTACTTCGATGGGTTCAAGCAGATTGGCGAGCGCTTCGGGCCATTCGACCTGACCCTGATCGAGACCGGAGCCTACAACGTCGCCTGGCCCGATGTGCACATGCAACCGGAGCAGAGCCTGCAGGCCCATCTGGATTTGCGCGGGCGCTGGCTGTTGCCGATTCACAACGGTACCTTCGACTTGTCCATCCATGGCTGGCAGGAGCCGTTCGAACGCATCCTGGCACTGGCCAATCAGGCGCAGGTGCGCTTGAGCACGCCGCAGATGGGGGAACGGGTCAGCCTTGTCTCTCCGCACGCCGGGCAGAACTGGTGGCAGCCGCGGCCCGTGCGTCAGCGGGGGCAGGCGTATGAGCGCGTGGTAGCGACGCGCTGAGGGTCCGCGGTTGTGAAAGGTGCCTGCCTTTGTTCTTCTGGTGCCTGTGAGATCGAGCGCCGCCTGCGCGGTGCTTCGCGAGTGTTCGCCTTGACGCTTTCTGCGCCTATGAAATCGAGCGCCGCCCGCGCGGCGCTTCGCGGGACAAGCCCGCTCCCACATTTGTTGCAACGTGGCCATGTCTGTTAGGCCATGGATGTCAGCCTTGTTGGTCTGACTCAATTTCTCGGCTGGCGCTGCCGCCGCCTCACCAGTCTTAAGACATGCACCAAGGCAGGCAACCATGGCCTGACAGGTTCGGCACGTTGCAACAAATGTGGGAGCGGGCTTGTCCCGCGAAGCGCCGCGCGGGCGGCGCTCGATCTCACAGGCGCAGAAGGTGTTGTGGCGAGCACCTGGTGGCCTTGATACGGTCTTTCACTCTTATATTTCAATTTCTTGAAATTAAAGGTTGACGCCCCTTCGAATCCCCTTATAATGCGCCCCACTTCCAGCGACAACGGAACGACAAACTCCTTGAAATTCAACGAGTTAGGCAATTCGGAAGGTGCTGAAAGGGCTTCGATCAAATGATCGATGGCGGTTGAGATGAAGGTTGACAGCGGTTTTAAACGCTGTATTATTCGCCTCCCGCTACGAGAGATCGCAGCGAGTCAAGTGTTTGAAGCTAAACGAGTTTCTCGCAAAAAACTTCAAAATAAACGCTTGACAGCAAATGAGGAAAGCGTAGAATGCGCGCCTCGGTTGAGATGAAAAGCTCTTGACCAAACGCTCTTTAACAAATCGAATCAAGCAATTCGTGTGGGTGCTTGTGAGTACGGACTGATAGTCACAAAGATTATCAGCATCACAAGTGACCATGCGAGAAATCACATAGTCATTTGAGATTG
>NZ_JAFGYJ010000147.1:0-636 GCF_017490805.1 Pseudomonas sp. 43(2021) | reverse complement strand
CTTCGGCAGCGATTCGGCGGTTAGCGTGCAGCCGTCGGGCACGCGCTGGATGAAGTTGAAGAAGTTGAACGGATTCGGGCCGTCGAAGCCGCCACCGATGCCAATCCACGTGAGGTTCAGCGGCCCCGTGTACGTGCCCTTGCGCACGAGCCGCTCGAGCGTCTCGAGCGCATGGATGCCCGTCAGCTGGAAATGCGGCTGGATACCCGCCGCCTGCAGCCGCCGCAGATGCTCCTCGACCCACGCAGGGCCGGCGGGCACCGTCATCTCGCTATACGCGGCGTGCAGCGCGGAATTCGCGAGCGATGTGCCCGCGAGGTACTCCGGATACAGCAGCTCCATGATGTTCATCTGCGTCGTGTTGATCGCGACCGTCACCTGGTCCGGCTTCGGATCGAGCTCGGCGAGCATGTGGCGCGTGTCATCGGACAGCCACTTCGCGGCCTGGCCGTCGTCCTCGGGCGCGAACGAGATCGAGCCGCCGACCTGGATGATCATGTCGGGCACCGCCGCGCGCACGCCAGCGATCAGCTCGTTGAATTTCGACAGCCGCTTCGAGCCCCGGCCGTCCAGCTCGCGAACGTGCAGGTGCAGCACCGTCGCGCCCGCGTTGTAGCAATCCACGGCCTTCTGCAC
>NZ_JAFGYJ010000146.1:0-636 GCF_017490805.1 Pseudomonas sp. 43(2021) | reverse complement strand
GCCGTCGCTGCTGCGCCTGGCCTGGTACGCCGGGCCGGCGGGGAATAGTGGTGAGCGTTGGCGTCTGGCGGTGAAATTGAAGCGCCCGAGTGGCTTGCTCAACCCGGACGCCTTCGATTACGAGGCCTGGCTGCTGGCGCAACGGATCGGGGCGACCGGCACGATCAAGGATGGCCAGCGCCTGGCTGAGGCCCGGTATGCATGGCGCGACGGCGTTCGCCAGCGCCTGCTGGCGGCCGATGCACAAGGACGAGAGGGCGCGCTGGCGGCGCTGGTGCTTGGTGACGGTTCAGGCCTCAGTCGCGAGGATTGGCAGGTGCTGCAAGACACCGGCACCGTGCATTTGCTGGTGATCTCCGGCCAGCACATCGGCTTGCTCGCCGCAGTGATGTATCTGCTGGTCGCCGGGCTGGCGCGTTTCGGAATCTGGCCGTTGCGCTGGCCATGGCTGCCGTGGGCGTGCGGCCTGGCCTTCACGGCGGCGCTGGGTTACGGCCTGCTCGCCGGTTTCGATGTGCCAGTGCAGCGCGCCTGCGTGATGGTGGCGCTGGTGCTGCTGTGGCGCCTGCGTTTTCGCCATCTTGGTGCGTGGTGGCCGTTATTGCTGGCGTTCAATGGCGTGCTGTTGTTCGATCC
>NZ_JAFGYJ010000145.1:0-638 GCF_017490805.1 Pseudomonas sp. 43(2021) | reverse complement strand
ACGCAAGTCGCCGCTGTGGCTGATGTCGCCGGGGAATTTGGCAGTGAAGCGAAAGTGTGCCGGCATGATCTCGGCCCAGCGCTGGACGGTAGCCGGCGATGGACTGGCGTAGAAGGTGGTGTTGCCTTCGACGGCGTTGAACACCTGGCAGTAGAGAGCGAGAAAGTCGGAGGTTTTTGCGTCTACCGGATACAGATACTCGCGCCAGGCATTTTCGCTCCAGGACGGGCAACCGAGGTAGTAAGGCAGATCCATCAGATATACAGATCGAGGCCCAGCACGTCTGCGTCCCAATCGACAAAACCGGCGGTGCTCAGGTAGCTGGCCAGAGCCATGGCTACGCTCTTCTTCATCGCGCGGTGGTAGATCATGTCTTGTTGACGGGCAGGCAGGTTGCTCAGGCGTTGCGCGGTGGCTTGCGCGGCGCGAGCAGCCAGTTGCTCCTCGCTCGGAAATTCCAGCTCGCCATCGATAATCTCGACGGACTCATCCAGCGCCGCATTGCCTTTACGCGGCTTGCGCTTGATGGGGTAGGACTGAGTGGAAACGCCGTCTATACGCATAATGTCATGCTCGGTATCGATGATGGCAATTTAGCGGCACTTGACCGACTTAGCAAACTGCCGAGTGATAACTAG
>NZ_JAFGYJ010000144.1:0-639 GCF_017490805.1 Pseudomonas sp. 43(2021) | reverse complement strand
ATGTGCTGGTTGCCCACAATATTTACGAAGGCCGTCACTTGCTGAAGCTGGGGTCAATCACAAATGGCCCACTGCTTGAAACACAGCCACAGGCAATGGCCATCCTGCAATCCAGGGAAGAGTCGTTCATCAAAGTACAGCAGCTGCAGCAACTCACCACCAGCGTTGCTTGATGAACCCGTCCGTTAAGAATGAATGGAAGCGAAATGGATACTGAAATCTCAGAAGCAACAAAGGTAGATCGCGACAGCTCTGCGGCAACTGCCTCAGCCCCGTCGACACCGGTTGAAACGAAACCTGCCTTGGAGCTTGATCCTCAGCCTGTAATGCCTGCCAGTTGCCCCAACGCGTTCGACAAAGTGGAAACGGCTTGCTCGACAAGTTATGGCGAGGTGATCTACGCAACCAAGGAAAGAATGTTCTATCTGCTGCCTGAACGCGCTGCAAGCTCGATCAAAGAAGCGATGAATGAACTTGAGCAACATATCAGCGCAAGCAAGTCTCCTGAGGAACGTTTAAAGGGGATGAACACCGCGGGGTTGCTCGAGTACTTCCTCGAACCCAAGTTGTCAAACTTCCTGCAAGGTGAACAGAAAAGCCGAATGCTGGAAATCGAAGCTCAGGAGCCGGATATTGCGC
>NZ_JAFGYJ010000143.1:0-640 GCF_017490805.1 Pseudomonas sp. 43(2021) | reverse complement strand
CGACAAACCGTTGATGGTCAGTTATCAGGGCCAATGGTACTTCCCGGTGTTCAAGCGCCATACCGAACAGGAGTTCGGCGGGCAACTGCCGTTCCAGGCCGATTACCGCAGCGAGTACGTGCAGAATCTGATTCGCAAGGACGGCGGCTGGTTGCTGTTCCCGCCGATTCCGTTCAGCGACGACACGCCCAACTATGACCTGAACAAACCGGCGCCGAGTCCGCCGACTTCGGTCAATTGGCTTGGCACCGACGATCAGGCGCGCGATGTGCTGGCGCGGGTCATCTTTGGTGCTCGGGTATCGATTCTGTTTGCCTTGATGCTGACTTTCGTCAGCGCGCTGATCGGCATCGCCGCCGGCGCATTGCAGGGGTATTACGGTGGCTGGGTCGACCTGCTCGGACAGCGCGTGCTGGAAGTCTGGTCGGGGCTGCCGGTGTTGTATCTGCTGATCATCCTCTCCGGGTTCGTCGAGCCGAATTTCTGGTGGCTGCTGGGGATCATGGCGCTGTTTTCCTGGTTGGCGCTGGTGGACGTGGTGCGCGCCGAGTTCCTGCGCGGGCGCAATCTGGAATACGTCAAAGCCGCACGCGCCCTGGGCCTGACTGACCGCAAGGTGATCTTCCGGCACATTCTGCCC
>NZ_JAFGYJ010000142.1:0-640 GCF_017490805.1 Pseudomonas sp. 43(2021) | reverse complement strand
ATGTTATTGCCGGTCAATGATTGCTTAACGAATGCGGTATGAATCAATAACATAATTGACAGTATTTCCACACAGAGATCCGCCAGTCACCGGTCGGTCTGCCCGCAGCGAACATCCATTGGCTCCATCCGTTATGTACGCCAGTCTCAAGTCACTCATTACATGGCCACCTTCTCGGGAAAACGCCCGGCGCTTCACACTTGTTCTGTGTGTTCTGGCGACCTTGGGCAGTCTGCTGGCGTATGTTGTTTCCGCACGCCTTCCCTTGGGATTGCTGGCACTCGACGTTGCCGCCACCGCGTGCGTCTGGGTGCAATATCGCTTGTCGCGCAAATCGATCAAGTTTCAGCCACAAGAGCTGGCTGATCGACTGCTGCAAGTCCAGGAAAACGAGCGCCATCGCCTCAGCCGTGAATTGCACGACGATATCGGCCAGTTGCTCACCGCCGCCAAGCTGCAAAGTGACTGGCTCAAACGCCGCCTGCCGGAAGATCTGCAGGAACAATGCAAGGTCCTCTGTGACACGCTGGATGAAACCCTGACCAAAGTGCGTGACGTCTCGGCGATTCTCAATCCACGTCAATTGACCAGCCTTGGACTCGAAGCCAGCCTGCGTGCGCATTTGCTCAAGACACTGGCC
>NZ_JAFGYJ010000141.1:0-642 GCF_017490805.1 Pseudomonas sp. 43(2021) | reverse complement strand
ACCGGGCGCAATGGCGGGCAAGTCACCGGCAGCCTTTCCGGCGACGGCGCCATGCGCAAACAGATGCGCGCGAAACTGGGCGATGATGTGGACGATTTCATCTGGCATCTGCGCTGGCGCGGGCATGAAATCATCCGCCAGCGCGTCGAGAAATATGGCATCGAGTGCGACCTCAAACACGGCCATCTGCACGCGGCGTACAAGCCGAGCCACATGGTCGATCTGCGCAAGGACTACGACGAAGCCGTGCGCCGAGGTCTGGGCGATGAGGTGAGCCTGCTCGACCGCAGCCAGATTCGCGACCTGCTGCAAAGCGACCTGTACCACGGCGCGATCAAGAACACCCGCAACATGCACCTGCACCCGCTCAACCTGTGCATTGGCGAAGCACGCGCAGCCGAAAGCCTGGGCGCGCAGATCTTCGAAAACAGTGAAGTGCTGGAGATCATTCACGGCGACACACCTGGCGTGCGCACCGCTCACGGTCAGATCGACGCCAATCAAGTGATGCTCGCCGGTGACGTCTATCACAAGCTCGAACCGGGTCAGCTCAAGGGCAAGATCTTCCCGGCCATGGGCGGCATCGTCACCACCGCGCCGCTCGGTGATCTGGCGCAACAGATCAACCCCGAGGACCTCGCC
>NZ_JAFGYJ010000140.1:0-642 GCF_017490805.1 Pseudomonas sp. 43(2021) | reverse complement strand
CAGGCAGGAGTTCACCTGGGCACTGGCCATCGGCATGGTGTAGGTCATGTCCTTGAGCTTGTGGCCACCGCGAATGGTCATCGGTGGACGACCTTCGGCAGCGGTTTCGATCACGGCGCCCATTTCTCGCAGAGGATTAGCCACGCGATTCATCGGACGCTTGGACAGCGAAGCGTCGCCGGTCAAGGTGCTGTCGAAGTTCTGCGCCGCCAGCAGGCCGGAGAGCAGACGCATCGAGGTGCCGGAGTTGCCCAGATAGATCGGGCCCGGCGCAGGCTTCAGGCCGTGCAGACCAACACCGTGGATAGTCACGCGGCCGTGGTGCGGGCCTTCGATGACCACGCCCATGTCGCGGAATGCCTGCAAGGTCGCCAAGGCATCTTCGCCCTCAAGGAAGCCTTCGACTTCGGTGACGCCTTCGGCCAGCGAGCCGAGCATGATCGAACGGTGGGAAATCGATTTGTCACCCGGTACGCGAATCCGACCGGACAGGCGGCCACCAGGTTGAGCCAGGAAGATCAGATCGTTGGAATTCATAGCGTCCACATAGGCCCTGCGGGCCAGGATTTTACTGAAATGCTCGCGGGCAACCCGGGCGCGCGTGAAAACGCCCAACAATTGGTGCCCATCCCCTGCATCGAC
>NZ_JAFGYJ010000139.1:0-642 GCF_017490805.1 Pseudomonas sp. 43(2021) | reverse complement strand
GAACACGTCCCACGGGGTGGCGAGGAAGGTGTTGCGGTAGCCTTGGTGGAAGTCGTCTTTGTTGTCGGTGGTGTCGCTGGTCACGCCTTCTTCGAGGACTTGCGGCTGTTTGCCTTCGTGGAAGATTTGCGTGAGCAGCCACAGGTCGTTCCACTCGCTGCGCGGGTGGTCGGACATTTCCATGAAGTGGCCGCTGACCAGTCTGGTCTGGTCGCCGCGACCTTCGGCCTGGCGGTAGTCGGCGCGGTGGCGTTCGAGGGCGCGCTGGCTGAGGAACTTGCCGCGCGCGCGGTCGATGAAGCGGCCCGGGTAGTCGTAATCTTCCAGATCCGGCTCGGTGCTGTCGCCGTCGGGTTTGTACGCCGCTTCCATTCGCAGGCGCGGTTTTTCGAAATCGTAGTCGCGGCGAGTGGTGCGCGTGGTGCGGGTTTCCAGACGCAGTTTGAAGGCTTTGATCACCGGTTCTTCGGCGACCATGCCGCTGCCCTGCACGTACGCGGTTGGCTGGCCGAGGTCGGGGAACACGGTCTGGTCGTCGCCGAACACCAGCAGGTGGGCTTTTTCGCTGTGCTGGAAGTGGTAGTGAATGCCTTCCTCTTCGCACAGGCGCTGGACGAAGTGCAAATCGGTTTCGTCGTACTG
>NZ_JAFGYJ010000138.1:0-652 GCF_017490805.1 Pseudomonas sp. 43(2021) | reverse complement strand
TTTATCAGGTTGTTGGTTTTTATCCTGTTGTCCTAAGGTATTTTTGCGATACGGCGATTCAACTAATTGAAAGGTTTTTGGCGTGTGTATCGAAAATAACTTTTAATAAGTATCCGAAGAGACAAGGAGTTTCTTATGGGCATCAGGGTAAATAACAAGATTGTTGAGGCTGCTGCAAAAGCACCTCAGATATTTGTCAGTGCGTCACTCGGTGAGGGTGAGGAATATAATCGGGATACCGGTATACAATTGACAAAAGAGCAAATCATCAGTTTAAGAAAGTATGAAGTTCTTGGTTTGTCTTTGCCGGTTCGATTGCAGGATGTTATTTCCTATTTGAACTATGGGGCAGGAGATGGCGGTGGTGTAGGCCTGACACCTGCTGACTTTCTGCGGACATTCACCACCACCTATGATCACGCCAAACGATGGTCGCCATTGCGCGAGCAAATCATGCTCACTGGCACTGATTTGAAGATCTTCGCAGGGAGCATCATCCGCACCGGCCTGGCTATTGTCGAGATCTATGAGGATCTGAAAGTTTCCGGATACCTCGAAAAATACGATATCAAAACCCCCGAAGAGTACTTGAAACTCAAGCAACAGTTCCCCAATCTTCCCGGCCTGGACTTGCCGGAAGGCGATGTTCCAG
>NZ_JAFGYJ010000013.1:112406-152597 GCF_017490805.1 Pseudomonas sp. 43(2021) | reverse complement strand
GAAATCAGCCCTCGCCCCTTCCCCGCCCTCGCCAGCAACTTGGCCAGGTTGGCCAATATCCGCCCCCCGGTGGCGGCAAACGGGTGCCCGGCCGCCAGCGAACTGCCCTTGACGTTGAGCTTGCTGCGGTCGATCGCCCCGAGTGGCGCATCCAGCCCCAACCGTTCGCGGCAATAATCGGCATCTTCCCAGGCCTTGAGCGTGCATAGCACCTGGGCAGCAAAGGCTTCGTGAATCTCGTAATAGTCAAAGTCCTGCAGCGTCAGGCCATTGCGCGCCAGCAGCCGCGGCACCGCATACACTGGCGCCATCAATAGCCCTTCGCGTCCCGTAACGAAATCCACCGCAGCGGTTTCGCCATCGACCAGATACGCCAGCACCGGCAGCCCCTGCTGCTCGGCCCATTCCTCGCTGCCCAGCAACACCAGCGAAGCGCCATCGGTCAGCGGTGTGGAATTGCCCGCCGTCAGCGTGCCCTGCCCGCTGCGATCGAAGGCCGGCTTGAGCCGGGCCAGTTGCTCCAGGTTCAGGTCGGGGCGCAGGTTGTTATCACGGGTCAACGACAGAAACGGCGTCAGCAGGTCATCCTGCCAACCTTCGGCGTACGCGGCAGCCAGCGCCTGGTGGCTGAGCAGCGCCAACTCGTCCTGTTCGGCACGGCCAATGCGCCAGGCCTGGGCCATGCGTTCGCAATGCTCGCCCATCGACATCCCGGTGCGCGGTTCACCGTTACGCGGCAATTCGGGTTTCAGGTGGTGGGGGCGCAGCTTGAGGAACGGCTTGAGCCGCTCGCCCAGGCTTTTGCCACGGTTGGCTTGCAGCAGGATGTGGCGCAGGCCTTCGTTGACCGCAATCGGCGCATCGGAGGTGGTGTCCACGCCGCCGGCAATGCCACAGTCGATCTGCCCCAGGGCAATCTTGTTGGCCACCAGCAGCGCCGCCTCCAGCCCGGTGCCGCAGGCTTGCTGGATGTCATAGGCCGGCGTCTGCGGCGACAGACGCGAGCCTAACACGCACTCACGGGTCAGGTTCATGTCAC
Source organism: Pseudomonas sp. 43(2021) (assembly GCF_017490805.1). Taxonomy (NCBI): domain Bacteria; kingdom Pseudomonadati; phylum Pseudomonadota; class Gammaproteobacteria; order Pseudomonadales; family Pseudomonadaceae; genus Pseudomonas; species Pseudomonas sp. 43(2021). Next base: position 151,558 of record NZ_JAFGYJ010000013.1, on the reverse strand, counting down.
GCGAGTGCTTGAGCACCGTACCGGCCACCACCTCCCCCATGCGCAACCCATGCAAGCGGTAGCGTTCGACCAGCCCTTCAAGGGCGACAGTGAGCATCGCCTGGTTGCTGGCCGTGGCATAGGCACCATTGGAGCGGGCGAAGGGAATTCGGTTGCCGCCCAGGATCGCGACCCGGCGAAGTGAACGCATGCGCTTGTTCCTCCTGAAACAATTTGATCCGTACAGCCTAGGTGTTTTTACCGCATTCGAACGACCTTGCCACAAAGTTGGTCCACACTTTCAAGCTTGCCTTCCGGGAGACCCACTCATGAGCGATCGCTACCTCGGCTTTGCCAACTCCAACCTCGGCCGCCGTCTTGTGGATGCCCTTGGCCTGCCACGCCCGGCGCCGCTGGAGCGCTGGCAGACAGGCCGCCTGCGCCCGGTCGAAGGTGCTCTGGTACTGGGTGGCGGGGCACTGGCGAGCCAGGTCGAAGCCATTGCCCCGTGCCTGACCGACACCCTTTACAGCTTCAATACCGACAACCTCAAGGCCGAGGCATGGGTAGCTGGCCTGGGACCGAAGATCAAGGCCGTGGTATTCGATGCCAGTCACCTGTCCGACAGCGACGCGTTGAAGCAGTTGCGCGAATTTTTCCAGCCACTGCTGCGCAGCCTGGCGCCGTGCGCCCATGTGGTGCTGCTGGGCCGTGCGCCAGAAAGCCTCGACAACCCGTTGGCCAGTATCGCCCAACGGGCCCTGGAAGGCTTCGGCCGCTCGCTGGCCAAGGAACTGCGCAACGGTGCGACCGCGCAGTTGCTATATGTCGGCCCCGGCGCGGAAGACCAGCTGGAAGGCGCCCTGCGCTTCTTCCTCTCGCCCAAAAGCGCCTTCATCTCCGGCCAGGTGCTACGCCTGCAAGCCTGCGCCAGCCAGGTCAAGGACTGGACACGGCCTCTGGCTGGCCGCCGCGCCCTGGTGACGGGCGCCGCGCGCGGCATTGGTGCCGCCATAGCCGAAACCCTGGCGCGGGACGGCGCCGACGTACTGCTGCTCGATGTACCGCAGGCCAGCCAGGACCTCGATGCCCTGGCCGCGCGCCTGGGCGGCAAGGCGCTGCCCCTGGACATCTGCGCCAGCGACGCGGCAACGCAACTGCTCGCGGCCCTGCCCGACGGCATCGACATCGTGGTGCACAACGCCGGCATCACTCGTGACAAGACCCTGGCCAACATGACCCCGGAATACTGGGACGCGGTGCTGGCGGTCAACCTCAAGGCACCGCAGCTGCTGACCCAGGCGCTGTACGACAACGGCGCCCTGGGTGAAAACGCGCGCATCACGCTGCTGGCCTCGGTCAGCGGCATCGCCGGCAACCGCGGGCAGGCCAACTATGCCGCGAGCAAGGCCGGGCTGATCGGCCTGGCCCAGGCGTGGGCGCCCCGGCTCGCCGAGCGCGGCGGCAGCATCAATGCCGTGGCCCCCGGTTTCATCGAAACCCACATGACCGCCGCCATGCCCATGGGCCTGCGCGAGGCCGGGCGACGCTTGAGTTCGCTGGGCCAGGGCGGCCGCCCGCAGGATGTCGCCGAAGCCATCGCCTGGCTCAGCCAGCCGGGCTCCGGGGCAGTCAACGGCCAGGTGCTGCGGGTATGCGGCCAGGCCTTGATGGGGGCTTGAACATGAGCCGACACTGGCACGACCTGCACAGCCCGGCTTCGCGCGCCAACCTGTACCTGCGCGCGGTCAGCAAGCGCACCATCAGCGGCGCTCATCTGCCGGACGACGGCCTGCGCTGTTTCATCCGCGTCCAGCCGGGCAACCTGGCCGCCTATCGACGGTTGTGCCACTTCACCGACGATGGCCGGCTACCGGGGACTTATCCCCATGTCATGGCATTCACGCTGCAGTTGCAATTGATGACCGCGCCAGACTTCCCCTTCCCGCTGCTCGGCCTGGTGCACCTGCACAACCGCATCGAAGTGGTGCGCCCACTGGGCGGTATCGAAGGGCTGCGCTTTGCGGTGTATGCGGCCAATCTGCAAGCACATGCCAAGGGCGGCACCTTCGACCTGGTTACCGAAGCCGAAGACGGCATCGGCCTGATCTGGCGCGAGACCAGCCGTATGCTGGTGCGCGGGCTGAAGCTGGAAAGCGAGGCAGGCGAACCTGCCGAGGACGAGCCACAAGCATTACCAGAGGCGAGCCGCTGGTACGCCGACAAGGATATCGGCCGGCGTTATGCCAAGGTCTGCGGGGACTACAACCCGATCCACCTCAGCGCCGCCAGTGCTCGGCTGTTCGGCTTCCCCACGGCCATTGCCCATGGCATGTGGAGCAAGGCCATGGCCCTGGCAGCACTGCGCGGGCACCTGCCGCACAGTGGCTATGCCTTCGAGGTGGATTTCCGCAAACCGGTGCGGTTGCCGTCGGAGGTGGTGCTAGGTGCCAGTGAGGCGGGGGCTGCGGGTGAGCTGCGGCTGGATGGGCATGGAGGGGTGCTGCATATGGTCGGGCGCTGGGCTCGGCTTTAGGCCCCTTGCTTTGCATCGGGCCTGCGCAGAAGCTATGCAGCATTAGGAGACCCCCGATGAACCTGCAAGAACTCACCCAACGCCTGCACCAGATCCGCGACAACAACGACTGGCGCGGCTTCCACAGCCCGAAGAACCTGGCCATGGCCGCCAGCGTCGAAATGGCCGAGCTGGTGGAAATCTTCCAGTGGCTGAGCGAGGACCAATCGCGCCAGTTGCCCGCCGACCAGCTGGCCCACGCCGGCCAGGAAATCGGCGATGTGGTGCTGTACCTGTTGCTGCTGTGCAGCGAGCTGGGCCTGGACATGGACCAGGTGGTGCGGGCCAAGCTGGCCGACAGCGAGAGGCGCTTCGCCCGATGAACGACCGTCACTTCGATGAGCTCGCCACCCGCTTTGCCGAGAAGATCTACGGCGGTGCCAAGGGCGCGATCCGCCTGGCCGTGTTGCAGGCCGACCTGGCCGAAGCCCTGCCCGACCGCCCGCTGCGCATCCTCGACATCGGTGCCGGGTTGGGCCACATGGCCTTGTGGCTGGCCCAGCGCGGCCACCAGCTGACCCTGGCCGAACCCGCCGCGCCGATGCTCGACGGCGCACGGGCGCGCTTTGCCGAAGCCGGCCAACCGGCCACCTTCATCCAGGCCCCCTGGCAGGACCTGCTCGGCCAGCTGACCGAACCCTACGACCTGGTGCTATGCCACGCCGTCCTTGAATGGCTGGCCGAGCCCGAAAGCATCCTGCCAGTGCTGCACCAGCTCACCGCCCCCTCCGGGTGGCTGTCCCTGGCCTTCTACAACCGCGACGCACTGGTCTATCGCAACCTGCTCAAGGGCCATTTCCGCAAGTTGCGCAGCAATCGGCTGGAAGGTGAAAAGCAGAGCCTGACCCCACAAAAACCGCTTGATCCACGCGAACTCAGGGCGCAACTTGAGCCTATGTGGCAGGTTGAAAGCGAAAGTGGCGTGCGGGTGTTCCACGACTACATGCCCAAGGAATTCCAGGGCAAGGCCGAGCTGCTCGACCTGCTGGAAATGGAACTGGCCTACCGTCGCCACCCCAGCTTCGCCGGGCTCGGCCGCTACCTGCACTGGGTCTGCCGCCCTCGCTGAACCACCCGCCGGGAGGAATACATGCCGTACCGTCTGTTGTGCCTGGCCGTGCTGCCGCTTGCCCTGGCTGGCTGCCAGGGCAGCAACCCGTATGTGGCCAGCAGCCGCCCGTTGCCACCGGCCCCTGCCCAGGCGGCCACTACCTTCGATGCCAGTGCCTATCCGGCACCCACCCGTGATTACGGCCACTATCGCAGCTGGAGCTGGCGCAATGGCCAGTTGCCCAGCGGCTCGGTCGATACCGACCCGGCGCAACTGGCCGATGCCGTCAGCGGCGCGCTCGACCAACACGGCCTGCGCCCCGCCCGGGGCAGCCCCGGCGACTTGCTGGTCAGCGCCGACATACGCCTGGAAAAGCGCTTGCGCCAGGTACGTGACTACGATGCCTACGACCCCTACTACGGCCCGTACCCCTACGGGGGGGTCGGCTATGGCGGCTACCGCCATGGCTATGGGGCCTATGCCAGCGTGCCCGTCGTGCGCACCTACGAGGTGCAGGTGATGGTGGTGCGTATCGACCTGTACGACGCCCGCAGCGGCCAGCCGGTATGGAGTGCCAGCGCCGAAAGCGGCAGCGACAAGGACTCGCCGCGTGAACGCGAAAGTGCCTTGCGCGATTCCGTGCACAAGGCGCTCAGCGGCTATCCTCCCAGTTGATATCTAACGGAGAACCATCATGTTGCGCCGTCTCCTTCTACTGTCATTCGCGTTATTGCTCGCCGCCTGCTCCAGCAATAACGTCCAGCAGGATTTCGATGCCAGCCGTGATTTTGCCGCCTACCGCAGCTGGGCATGGCAGGAGCCGGGGCTGCAGTACCGCCCGGACGACCCGCGAATCAAGAGCGACCTGACCGAGCAGCGCATTCGCCAGGCGGTCGCCGACCAACTCGACCAGCGCGGCCTGCGCCCGGTACAAGGTGGTGCGCGGCCCGACCTGACAGTGCGCGCCTACCTGATCGTCGAGCAGCGTCAGCAACAGATCACCACCCACTACGGCGGTGGCTGGGGGGGCTACTGGGGCGGTTACTGGGGTGGCCCGATGTACAACGAAACCCGCAGCGTCGACTACAAGGTCGCCACCATCCAGATCGACCTGTTCGATGGGCATGACAGCAAGCTGGTGTGGCGCGGCAGTGCCGAGCAGATCATGAACAACTACCCGCCGAGCCCCGAGGAACGCAACAGCGCAATCCACAACACCGTGACCAAGGTATTGGCCAACTACCCGCCGGGCAGCAGGAAGTAACCCCCAACGCGTTTATGCATGCGCCACAGTCCCTGTGGGAGCGGGTTCACCCGCGAAGAGAACGACGCGGTGCATGGCACCGGCCTTGCCGGTGTTCGCGGGTGAACCCGCTCCCACAAGGGTCGCCTGCGAGGCCTGTTTCAGCAGCGACAAAATCCGTCCCGGCCACGCCTTTTTGCCTTTCCACCCCACTCCCCCGCAGGTTCCCGTCTATCTTCACTTAAGGAAACCTGACTGACCGGGTAGATGTGTTCAACATTTGGGAAGGACGACCTGCCAATGCAAAGCATTGTTCTCCTGATGTGGCTTGCCTTGTGCTCCGAACAGGACGTGCGTCAACGCCAGATATCCAACATGCTCACCCTTGGCGTGGCTACCTGCGCCCTGGTCTGGCTGTTCGCCACCGGCCACAGCTGGATCGGCGCCGATGCCAGCGATGCCGGCTGGGCGCTGGCCATCGTCATGTTACTGACCCTGCCCGGCTACATGCTTGGACGTTTCGGTGCCGATGACGTCAAGCTGATGGGCGCACTGGCCTTGGCCACCAGCCCGCAATACGTGCTTGGTACCTTTATTGGCGCCGGTGTCAGCGTGCTGCTGTGGCTGCTCACCCGCCGGCGTCTGTGGACCTTGCTCAACCCAAAGGTGAAAAAACGTTTGCAGGCCCTGACCGAGGAAATGGGCGACAAGCAGGCCTTTGTCCCCTATGTGCTGACCGGCTTTCTTTTGACAGCTGTCTGGATCCAATGAATTTGCCTGTGGTCCGATGCCTTGTACATACCTTGTACATATTCGCGTGGTGCGGCTATTTTTAAGCTGCCAGAGCGTCTGGCCCCGGGAGCAGGGCCGTATACGAACAGGGAGTGGATCGTGACCAGACCAGTGAGTGAATTGAAGATTCTAGTGGTAGATGACCAACCGGTCATTGTCGAACAACTGTGTGAATTCCTCGAAACCAAGGGCTATGTCTGCGTACCAGCCCATTCAACTGACGAAGCCATCGAGCGCTATGCGGCAGACCCGGCCATCGGCCTGCTCATCTGTGACCTGCATATGCCGGAACGAGATGGCATCGAACTGGTGCGAGCCTTGAAAGGGGTCGACCGCAGCCAGCGCATGTTCGAAGCCATCATGTTGACTGGGCGTGCCGAGAAACAGGACGTGATCCGCGCGTTACGCGAAGGCTTTGCCGACTACTACCAGAAACCGATGGACCTCGATGAACTGCTGGAAGGCGTACGTCGGCAGGAAGAGGCGTTGCTGGAGCGCCAGCGCAACTTCCGCGACCTTGGCGGATTGAATCAGCGCCTGCAGGAACTGGCCGAGTCGGTTGACGAGCTCTACCAGGATCTGGAAAGAGCCCGGGGCCAAGGTACTCACCGGCGTGCCACAGATGTGGAAGAAAGCGAAAGCGAGCTGCCAGCGGCGTTCGAGAAGCTGTCGCCACGCCAGCTGGAAGTGGCGCGCCTGGTGAGCAAGGGCAAGACCAACTACCAGATCGCCTGTGAGCTGGGCATTACCGAGAACACCGTGAAACTGTATGTGTCGCAGGTGCTGCGCCTGACCCACATGCACAACCGCACCCAGCTGGCACTGGCGCTGACGCCCAGCTCTTCGCCGATGCATCAGCGATTTACCACCCATTGAGTGCCTTGCAGCCAATCACGACACCTGTGGGAGCGGGCGCGCCCGCGAACACCGGCACAGCCGGTGCCGTGCACCGCGTTGGACTCTTCGCGGGCATGCCCGCGCCCACAGCGCCCCCTTACAACTGAACGCCAAAAGTCAGAGTCAGCCGCGGCCTACGGTCCAGGCTATCCAATGCCACATCCGCCAGAGGCTTGGCCACCTCCAGCGCCACATTGAACAAGCGCCCATCGCCCAACCGCACACCAAGCGCCGCCGAGGCCAGATGGGCGTCCTCCACCGGCCCGCGGTTGTGCCAGGCCTGCGCCGTATCCAACACCACATAGGGCTGCACCAGCGCCAGCCAGCTATCACGAACGCTGAAGTTCAACTCGTAAGCCACACCCCAGCCCTTGTCCCCGTCCGCCTGGTCACGCGGGTAGCCACGGCCGAAGTTCTGCCCGCCAAACCCCGCACGCTCGCTGTCGGGCAAGCGGTCATCACTCCAGTACAACGCCCCGGACACCACTCCCTGCCAGCTGTCGAGCAACGCATCACTCTGCAACCCTGAAAGCCGCAACCGCAGAAAATCCAGATCGTAGCCGGCGTCGCTGCGCGCCCCCAGGTAATCCAGCCCCTGATAGACCCCGACACTGGCGATACGCAAACGCCCCGCTTCCACCTTGCGCCAGTCGCCCTCGAATGACAGCGCACGCACATAGGTGTCGTAGTCCCGGGCCAATGGCAACCCGTCCACCCGGTCTTCGAAGTGCTCACTGACCGAATACACCTGCCCCTGCACCACCATCCATTCATCCGGCCTGACGATCACCGGCTGGCGCAGGCCGATCGCATAGCGGTCGCTGTCGCGCTTGCGGGTGATGTCGCGGCCATCATCCAGACGAATACGCGTGCCGGGTTCGCTGCGGTAGCGCGAAGCCGACAGCAGCAACTGGCTGCCGCCCGCGTCCAGATACTGGCTGTAGGCCAGACGCTGGTAATGCACCTGGTCATCCCCCGGTGGCAGCAACAGGCTGGCCTCGATCTGTTCGGCAAAGCGGGTCTGGGCGTGGCTGGTTGCCGTCAACAGCGCCTGCGCGTCGTCGCGGTTGCCATCGACCACGGTAACCGCAGCGCTGAACGGCTTGCGCCGCGCATGCACGGTCAACCGAGCGGCGCCATCAGCGGTTTGCGCCACCGCCAGCTGCGGCTCTATCGTCACCCCCGGCAGGCGCTCGGCCAGGCCCAGGTAGCGCTCCAGCGTTTCCCGGGTCAGCGGTCGCTCGGCGGCAAGCCGCTCCAGCAACTGGTGCAGATAGGTACTGGCCGGGCCAATATCGCCATCCACGCGGTAATCACGGATATAGCCTTCGACCAGCACCACATTGACCCGGCCATCGGCCACCTCCTGCGGCGGCAGGTAGGCGTACGACAACAGGTAGCCTTCCTGCCGATAGCGCTGGGTCAGGCGCGCGGTGTATTGCTGCAGTTCGCCCAACGTGGTCTGACGCCCGATCAGCGGCTGATAGTGTTCGCGCAGGTCGCTCAAGGGGAACACCGTGCCGCCTTCGAAGCGCACTTTATGCAGCACCAACGGGGTATTCGCAGGCGCCCACGCGGGGCTGTCGCCATCCGCCACGCCCAGCTGCAGGTGAGCGCTGACCGGGCGGTAGGCATCTATCGGCAGGTTGGCGCCGGGCAGGCGACGTTCGCACTCATGGCTGTCGAGAAAACCCGGCAAAGGTTCGGCATGGGCCGCAAGCGCCCAAGGCAGCAACAACAGGGGCACGGCCAGAGGACGCATAGGGCGCTCCATGTTCCCTTGGGTTGCGGGGCGCCAGCCGGTCACACCCGTTACCTGCAAGCGTAGGTGCTGCCTCGGTCCTCGTCGAACGGCTACTCGCTGACCTGGAACGCCACGCGCGCCGTCTCGCCGCTTTCATCCAGCGCGCTGATTTCAGCCTGGCCTACCTGCTGGAAACGCACCAGCAGGCTGTCCTGACCTTGGGTTTCGCCCAATGGCTGACCGTTGAGGAACCACCAGCGCCGCCCTCCACCACCCAGCGCCGACACATGCAGTTGCAACGGTTCGCTGCTGGTGGCCGGGCGGCGCAGGTTGTCGCCCGGGCGCACGCCCACGATCGACAGCGGTGGCGCGCTGGCCGGCAGCTGCGGCGGACAGGCCGGGTCGATGGCCGGCAGGCGCGCCACACGCCGCTCGACGCGTGGCAGCCAAGGCTCCAGCGGGGCCGGCCAGAGGGCGATGTCGCGGGCCTTGGCGCACGGGCAACTGCCATCGACGCGCAGCCCCTGGTCGTTGACCCACACGCTTTCGCGCAGGCCCAGGCCGAGTGGCTGGTCGGCGGCCTGCAGGGTTGGCGGCGTGGTGCCATCCAGGGTCCAGGCGAAACGCTGACGCCGGCAGTTGGGATCCTGCTTGTTCATCGGCTGGCCCAGCGGCCAACAGATTGCCGCCACGCCGACATTCGCCGGCACCCGCTCCACCGGCACGCTGATGCCACGCTGGCTGTCACGGTTGCTCAACAGGTCGTGCACCTGCAGCATCAGCGGCGCTGCCGAAGCCAGCCCGAATTGCCCGGGGACCGGCGTGCCGTCGGGGCGGCCGATCCATACGCCGATCAGGTAGCGCGGGCCCACACCAATCGACCAGGCATCGCGAAAGCCATAGCTGGTGCCGGTTTTCCAGGCCAGTTGCGGGCGCTGCACCAGTTCGGCATGCGGGTCGCGGTCGGGACGTGCCTGGCCGCTGAGGATGCGCCGGATGATCCACGCCGCCCCCGGTGACAGCAGGCGCCGTTCCAGTAACGGGTCCTGCGGTTGCAGGCGCACTCGCGCACTGTTGCCACCCCGCGCCAGCGCAGCGTAGCCACCCACCAGGTCCTCCAGGCGACTGCCCGCGCCCCCCAGGATCAACGACAGGTTGGGCTCGGCCAGGGGCGGCAGTATCAACGGCATGCCCGCCATGCGCAGTTGCGCGGCAAAGCGTTTCGGGCCGTAGGCCTCCAGCAGCTGCACCGCCGGCAGGTTGAGTGACAGCGCCAGCGCCGAACTGGCCGATACCGGCCCGCTGAAGCCCATGGAGAAGTTACCGGGGCGGTAGTCGCCATAGCGTCGCGGCACATCCTGCAGCAGCGACTCGGAATGGATCAGGCCGTCATCCAGCGCCATGCCGTAGAGGAACGGCTTGAGCGTGGAGCCGGGCGAGCGCAACGAACGCACCATGTCGACATGCCCGAAGCGGCGCTCGTCGGCCAGGTCGATCGAGCCCAGGTAGGCACGCACCGCCATGGTTTGCGCCTCGACCACCAGGATGGCGGCGGAGGTGCGCTCCGGCAGCCGTGCGCGCCAGCCCAGCAGCAGGTCTTCGAGGCGCCGCTGCAGCGCGGCGTCGAGCATGGTGCGGATCAGCGGCGGGCTGTCGCTGCTGTTCAGGCGCCGGGCCAGCAGCGGCGCCAGGGCCGGTTCCTGACGTGGCGCCAGCAGCAGCGGTTCTTCGGCTGCCTCACGGATTTGCTGTGCCGGCCACACCTGGTATTCGGCCAGGCGTTGCAGCACCTTGTCCCGGGCGCGCTGGGCACGTTCGGGGTGGCGGTCCGGACGCAGGCGGCTGGGCGCCTGGGGCAGTACGGCCAGCAGCGCCGCTTCGGCCGGGGTCAGGTGCATGGGCGACTTGCCCAGGTAGGCCCAGCTGGCGGCTGCCACGCCCTGCAGGGTGCCGCCGAAGGGCGCGCGGTCCAGGTAGATCTGCAGGATTTCGCGCTTGGAAAAATGCCACTCCAGCTGCGCCGTGCGCCACAGCTGGCGCAGTTTGCCGGCCAGGGTGCGCTCATGCGGGTCGAGCAGGCGCGCGACCTGCATCGACAGCGTGCTGCCGCCCGACACCACACGCCCGCCGTGCAGGTTCAGCCAGGCAGCGCGAGCCAGGGCCAGCGGGTTGACCCCGGGGTGGCTGTAGAACCAGCGGTCCTCGTAGGTCAGCAGTGCCTGCAGATACAGCGGCGAAACCTCGTCGGGGCTGACCGGGTAGCGCCAAACGCCATCGGCATCGGCAAAGCGCCACAACGGCGTGCCGTCCTCGGCCAGCACCACCCGGGCCAGGTCGTCGCCGGGCATGGGCAGCGGCCAGAGGCGGTCGGCCAGCCACAACAAGCCGAACAACACGAGCATGCCGATCATAGTGGCACGCAACAGCCTGCCCGCACGGGTACGCGGCCGCGTTAAGCTTGGCATCGGGAACCGACCTGGCCAGGTGATGGCCAAAGGCTTGGGAACGGCAACCTCGCCGATTCGTTCATCAGGAAGCAACTATGCATGTAGAAGGTTTTTTCGAGTGGCTGGGCCAGGCGCTGGGGTCGTTGATCCGCTTCATCGTCGACGCATTGAGCGGGCTGTTCAACCTGCTGGCCAGTGCCGGTGGCAATTTCATCGATGGCCTGGCGCGCACGTTGGGCATGGAAACCTCGCTGCTCAGCATCCTCGCCCTGATCATCGGGCTGGTGCTGCTGTACTCGGCCATCCGCGCGTTCATGCGTGCCTCGATCATCCTCGGGATCATCTGGCTGCTGCTGGGGTTGTGGGTGATGAGCTGGGTAATACACTGACATTGAACTGCCCGGCGCGGACCTGTGGGAGCGGCCTTGTGTCGCGAAAGGGCTGCGCAGCAGCCCCAGATTTTCAGCTCCGCCGCTTGAGTTGCCGGGGCCGCTTTGCGGCCCTTGCGCGACACAAGGCCGCTCCCACATAGCCCGCGCCTGACAGGCGCTTAGCGGGCTCTTACGGTCATCTCCCCTTGCCCATCCCCCACGGCCTGCAGGTTCGGCCGGTACATCGATTCGACTTGCGGCGGCGGCACGCGGTAGGTGCCCGGGGTCACCGCCCGCGCCAGGTACAGCAGGTGGGTGGTGCCGTAGCTGTCCAGCTTGAGCGCGGCGACGTAACGGTCATCGCGGTACTCCTGGTGCACCACACTGGCGTTCTGCATCGACTCGCGCCATTCCTTCACCGCACTGCTGGCGTTGTCCAGGCTGGCGGCACTCTGCGCCAGGTTCTGGTTTTCCAGCTCCAGGCCTGCCGGTAGCAAATCCACCACCAGCGCATCCGGCACCCGGTCTTCAGCCTTGAGCGCCAGGTGCACCAGCACCAGGTCGCCACTGCGCAGGTTGTGCAGGTCCAGCGGCTGGCCATTCATGCCCAGGTACTCACGGCGGATCTGCATGCCGTTGCCACCGGCCGCAGGCGCCTGGCGAGGGTAACCCGACAGGGTCAGTTGCTGGTACAGCGTCTCGCTGCCCTGGTTCTGCACACTCAGCGGCGAGGCCAGCAACGGGCCTTCGAGCTTCATGCCGGACTCGGCATTGTTGAACTCGCGCACTTCGCCCGCGCTGTCCAGGCGCGCCTGCCACTGGCCTTCCGGCTTGCCCAACAGGCCACGGCCGGCCAGGAACAGCGCATTGCGCTCCTGGGTCGACAGCCAGCGATTGGCCGCCAGCTCATCCGCCAGGGCGAACAGACGCTGGTCGACCTGGCGGCTGGCCAGGTTGCTTTCCTGCAGCAGCGCCAGGATCAGTGCCTGGTCGCGCAGGGCGCTGCCATAGTCGGCCATCCAGCCTTTACCGCGGCTGATGCCCAGGCCCGCCTGCAGGGCCTGCTCGGCACGCGGCTTGTCGCCCATCTTGTCCAGCGCCACCGCCAGTTGTACCAGCGGCAGGCCAGAGCGGGCGTCGGCGCGGCGTTCGAACAGGCCACGCAGGGCACCCAGCGGCGCCTGCTGGCTGCGCGACAGTACCAACGCCGCGTAGGCCTGCACGGCGAAGCGGGTGTGTTCGGCGTTCTCGCTGTAGTCGACCTCGATCAGGTTGCGCTCCTGCAGGTAGCGCAGCAGGCGTTCGCTGGCCTTCTTCAGCGCTTCGGCCGGCACACCATAGCCTTGGTCACGAGCACGCAGCAGGAAGTCGGTAACATAAGCGGTCAGCCAGTACTCTTCTTCGCTGTCCGAGCTCCACAGGCCGAAGCTGCCGTTGTAGCGCTGCATGCCCAGCAGGTGCTCGATGCCCATCTCGATCTTGCGCTTGCGTACATCGGCCGGCTCGCCCTTGATGCCCAGGCGCTTGAGGCTGTCGGCATCGGCGTACAGCGACGGGTAGAGGCCGCTGGTGGTCTGTTCCAGGCAACCGTAAGGGTAGGCTTCGAGGGCACGGATCTGCTCGGCCAGGTTCAGCGGTGGCCGGCTCGACAAGGCCAGGCTGGCTTCCAGGCCAGCGGGTTCAAAGGCGGCCAGGTCTGCTTCAGGCAGGGTCCAAGGCTGGTCCTTCAAGGCCACGCGGTAATGCTTGAGCATCGCCGGGTAGGCCGGGCGCACGCCCAGCGTCCACTCACGCTCGAACGCGCCGGTCGGCTCGTTCGGCAGCTGCAGACCAGTGACCCGCACATGCACCTTGCCCTGCCCCAGGCCACCCTGGGCCTGTACCGGGATCATCAGCGTCGAGCGCTGACCTTCAGCCAGGGCAACGTTCTGCACGGCGTTGGCCGCCAGGCTCAGCTGCCCTTCGGTGCTGATTTCAACGTTCAGCTGCTGGGCACGGCCCGACAGGTTGGCCAGGTCCAGCGCCAGGCTGGTGCGGTCGCCACCGGCCAGGAAGCGCGGCGCCGAGAGCTCGGCAATCAACGGCGCGGCGACCACGGTCTTGCCTTCGGCCATGCCGAAGTGTTCCTCGGTCCAGGCCTGGGCCATCAGCCGCAGTTCGCCATTGAAGTCGGGGATATCGACCGTGGCCTGGCCCTCGCCCTTGTCGTCCAGGGTCACCGGCAGGCTTTGCTGGGCGACGATGGTCACCGTGGTATTGGGGCGCTTGCCACCCTTGGCCATCGCCGCGTCACCGCCGAACGCCAGGCTGGCCAGGCGGCCCTGGCCGGCTTCGATCAACTGGCCGTAGATATCCAGCTGGTCAGCACCGTAGGCCTTGCGCCCGAACAGGCTGGCGAACGGATCGGGGGTCTTGAAGTCGGTAATGTTGAGGATGCCCACGTCCACCGCCGACAACAACACATGCACCTGCTTGGGCACGCTGCCATCGGCATTTGCAGCCTTGACCTTCACGGTCAGCGGCTGTTTCGGGCGCATTTTCTCCGGCGCCTGCAGGCTCACCGCCAGCTTGCGCTCGGCGCGGTCCAGCGGCAGGTGCAGTACGCCCACCGCACGTTTCGGCGTGGCGTTGGCCTTGCGCTCGCCGGGGCGGATCACCAGCGCGCTGATGTACAGGTCGTGGCGCGCCCACTGCTTGTCCAGCTGCACGTCGAACGTCTTGCCCTCGGCGGGCACGTCGATCTCCTGCCACCACAGCGGGCCATCGCTGGACTCGATCATCAGGTAGCCACTGCCGGCTGCGGGCGGGGTGACGGTGACCTTGGCGGTAGCGCCGTCGGCGTAGGCCGGTTTGTCCAGCGCCAGCTTGACCTGGTCCGGCCGCACCGCACCGCCTTCGGCGTTGTCCTGGGCGCGGTAGCCGGCCCAGAAGCGCGCGCTGGACACCAGGCCAGTCTGTGGGTCTTCCACCTCGACACGGTACGGGCCCCATTCCACCTGGAAGCTCAGCTTGGCGGTGGAGCCGGCCTTGACGCTGACAGTCTCCTCGCTCTGGGTGAGGAACTTCTCGTTGTAGGCGTAGCTCCAGCCATCGCTCTGCGAGTAGTTCCAGTAGTAGTCGCGACGTTCGCGTACCAGGCGCACCTTGAGGTCGTTGGCCGCCAGCTTGTTGCCATCGCGGTCGGCCACCAGGAACTCGAACTCCACCGGCCCGTCACTGTCGGTTTCCTCACCGTCGAACAGGCCGCGCAGGCCTGGCAGGCGCTCGGCCGGCCAGATGGGTTGTTCCAGGCGCCGGGTGATCGGCCGGCCACCGGACTCCTGCAGGCTGGCCTGTACGGTCAGTTGCAGCGGCGAGCGGGCTTCGGCCCAGCGACTTTCGATATCGACCACGGCCTTGCCGGCCTGGTCCAGGGTGACTTCGTCCAGTTCCAGGTCCTGGTTCAGCTCGGTTTCGGTGACCGAGCCGAACTGGTAGCCCGGCAGCGCCGGCACCGCCTCGCGCAGCGGGCGAACATAGGCCTGGCCGCTCAGGCGGTTGCCGGCAGCCGGGGCGCCGTAGAGGTAACGGCCATTGACCTGGATGCGCGCATCCTGATCCGGAGCCAACGGTTTGCTGCTGCCCTTGAGTTCCAGCGCCAGGCGCTCGGGCAGGAAGTCTTCAACGAGGAATTCATACACCTGCTTGCGCCCGCCGCCCAGGTCGAGCAGCAGTTGCCAGCGGCCGGTCGGGGCCTCGCTGGCCAGCTGCAGCTGGTACTGGTACAGGCCGTTGCTGTCGGCTTCCCAGACGAACTTGCGGCTGACCTGCTCATCCGGGCGGCGCACTTCCACGCTCACCGGCTGAGCCTTGACCGGCTTGCCGTCCTGGTCGCGCAGCAGGCCGTTGAGCAACACCGTTTCGCCTGGGCGATACAGGTCACGCGGGCCGAAGATGAAGAACTGCAGCGGGTTGGCCTGCGGGCCGGTGATGTCGAACTCGGCCAGGTCCAGTGCCGCGCTGCTCAGGCGCAGCAAGGTGGTGTGCACACCCTGGGTGGCGATCAGGGTGTCGGCCTTGGGCGTGATCGGCAGCTGGGCGTGGCCATCGCTATCGGTGCTGGCCTGGGCCAGCAGCTTGCCCTTGTCGTCATGGATTTCCAGGTTGACGCCGTTCATCGCCTTGCCGCCCTCCAGGGCCTGGGCGAACACATCCAGGCGGTCGCGGTAGCGATGCGCGGACACACCGATGTCGCTGAGGGTGAACAGGGTCGCTGGCTGCGAGTAATCGTAGGTGCCCGAGGCACGCATCACTGCCAGGTACACGCCTGGCTCCTGCAGCGGCTTGATGCCGGCGATTGGCAGCAGCACGGTTTCGCGGGTATTGCGTGCGGGGTTGAGATCGAAGCGGCCGCTGTAGACCAGCTCGGCCATCTCCAGGGTTTCCTTGGACTGGTAGTAGTACAGGCTGCTGTTGCGCCCCCAGTTGACCAGGAAGGTCGAGAGCATGTCCGGCTTCACGCGGAAGAACTCGACATCGACCTTGTCGACGTTGAGGGCAATCACCGGCAGGCCCTCGGCCAGGCGCGTGGGCAACAGCGATCCACGGCTGGCGAAGCCGATGGTCGGCTGCATGTCGCGGGTTTCCAGGCGGCTGACCGACTCGCTGTCCAGCTGCTTGCCGTTGACTGCCTGCAGGCCCTTGTCGACGGTCAGTACCAGCTTGCGCTGCGGCTCCAGATGGCGCAGGCGCAGCTCCATCTGGTTGTCGGAGAGCTCCCAGGCGCCGTCGAGCTTGCCTTTGACCGTGTCGACCAGGTGCACTTTGCTGGCGAAGTCCTGCTTGGCATCCAGCGGTGCGGAGAAGCTGATCGACAGCGTTGCAGCGCCATCGAGCTGCACTTCGGAAACATCCAGCACGGTGAGCTCGCGGCCCTCGTAGCGCTTGGCGAGTACGGCCGGGTCTTCGCGCTCGGGCGCCGGGGTGGCGGCGGGCGCAGTGGCCGCCGGCTTTTCGGCTGGCGCCGGTTTGTCCGGCGTCGAAGAGTCACAGGCACTGAGCAAAGCCAGCGCGCAGGCCAGCAACAATCCTTTGTTGAACATGGAGTAGAACTCTTTGGCAGCATGTACGTTGAGGGCAGCAACTATAGCGCAACTATGGTCGCGCGAATTGGCTACATGGCCGGTACACTGCTGGCAATTTATAAAAGCGGGGGCGCTTTGCGCCCCTTTCGCGACGCAAGGCCGCTCCCACAGGTACTGCACAGGCTTCCGGTTTGGGCGCCCCCTGTGGGAGCGGCCTTGTGTCGCGAAAGGGCTGCGCAGCAGCCCCAGGATTTCCCAGGACACCCGATGACCTCACTGACCACCGACTGGCAGCACCGCCCCACCCACCACAAGGTCTGGGCCCTGGCCGCGCCGATGATCCTGTCCAACATCTCCGTGCCGCTGGTAGCCCTGGTCGACAGCACCGTCATCGGCCACCTCCCCCACGCCCACCAGCTTGGCGCCGTGGCCGTGGGGGCCACGCTGTTCACCTTCATGGTCGGCCTGATGGGTTTCCTGCGCATGGGTTCCACCGGCTTCGCCGCCCAGGCCGCCGGCCGTGGCGATGGTGCTGCGTTGCGCCAGGTGCTGGTGCAAGGGCTGCTGCTGGCGGTCGGTTTCGCCCTGCTGATCGGCCTGCTGGCCCTGCCCTTCAGCCAGTTGGCGCTGCACGTGATGCAACCCAGCACGGCCCTGCAGCAAGCCACCGAAGACTTCTTCCACACCCGCCTGCTCGGCCTGCCTGCGGCACTGGCCAGCTACGCGCTGGTCGGCTGGTTCCTCGGCACGCAGAACGCCAGGGCGCCACTGGCCATCCTGCTGACCACCAACCTGCTGAACATCGCCTTGAACCTGTGGTTCGTGCTTGGCCTGAACTGGGGCGTGCTGGGTTCGGCGCGGGCGTCGGTGATTGCCGAATGGAGCGCCGCCCTGCTCGGCCTGGCCCTTACCCGCCCGGCCTTGCGCGCCTACCCGGGGCAGATCGTGTGGGCGGCGCTCAAGCGCTGGCAGGCCTGGCGGCCGCTGCTGGCGGTGAACCGCGACATCTTCCTGCGCAGCCTGGCGCTGCAACTGGTGTTCCTGCTGATCACCGTGCAGGGCGCACGCCTGGGCGAAGCCACCGTGGCGGCCAATGCCCTGCTGCTCAACGGCCTGCTGCTGACCGCTTATGCGCTTGACGGGTTGGCACATGCGGTGGAGGCCCTGTGCGGCCATGCCATTGGCGCCCGCGACCGCGACACCCTGCGCCGCTCGCTGGTGGTGGCCTGTGGCTGGTCGCTGATCACCAGCCTGGGGTTTGCCGGCTTGTTCCTGCTGGGAGGGCACCTGTTCATCGATTTGCAGACCGACATCGAGAGTGTGCGGGCAGCGGCTTATCCGTACCTGCCGTACCTGGCATTGCTGCCGTTGATTGCGGTGTGGAGTTACTTGCTGGATGGGCTGTTCATTGGTGCGACCCGGGCGCGGGAGATGCGCAATGCGATGTTGCTGTCGGTGCTGATTGCGCTGCCCTTTGGGGTGGTCATGAGCGGATTTGGCAACCATGGGTTGTGGTTGGCCTTTCTCGGATTCATGGCGTTGCGGGCGGTGACGTTGGGGTGGGTGGGGTGGCGGTTGCAGGAGAAAGGTGAGTGGATTCAGTAATGCCGCGGCCGCTTTGCGGCCCATCGCGACGCAAGGCCGCTCCCACATTGATCGGCGGACGCAGGACTTTGTGGGAGCGGCCTTGTGTCGCGAAATGAGGGCGAAGCCCTCACCTGCTGACTCACAGCCACACACAATCCCAATGTGGATACTCGCCAGCCCGCTTTACCAGGCCAGCCCGAATCGGGTTTGCAATGATGTAGCGGGCGACGGCCCTCACATCCTCCTCGCGGCGCAAAGCCCGGTCATGAAAGCTGGTCTGCCAGATATGCCGCCTGTCGGCCCCTACCTTGTACAGCGCACAACTGCTTCTGGACTTGAACTCGCACATCAGCCTACTCAGGCTCGACGGCCCAAGCTCAACAAGCCAGTGAAGATGATCCGGCATCAAGACCCACGCCAGAGATCGACACGCCTTGCACTCTTCGCTGAGCCGTAATTGCTGGATAACTGTTCTGGCGAACAAAAAGTCTTTGAACAACGGTGTTCGGTTGCGAGTGGTTGTGGTGAGCAGGTAGAGACGCCCTGGTTCGGACACTCGGCCACTACGTAAACGATGGGAGCCGGGACTTTCCATG
Source organism: Pseudomonas sp. 43(2021) (assembly GCF_017490805.1). NCBI lineage: Bacteria > Pseudomonadati > Pseudomonadota > Gammaproteobacteria > Pseudomonadales > Pseudomonadaceae > Pseudomonas > Pseudomonas sp. 43(2021). The sequence goes on along the minus strand of NZ_JAFGYJ010000013.1, from coordinate 133,213 downwards.
TCATCCTCCTTTGAACATTGCATTCAAAGGTAGCGGCGCTGATGTGACAGGCGAGGACTGGACCATTACCTGGTATGACGCGGTGAGGGCTTCGCCCTCATATCGCGACGCAAGGCCGCTCCCACAAAAAAGGCAGGAGCGGCCTGGCGGTTACGACGACAGGTACGAAGACCGGGTCAACCCCAGGCGCAAGGCATCCAGATACTGGGTCCGCTCACGCGCAGTGATCTTGGCGCTGGCCACCTTGTCACGGTAGTGGGTCATCAACTCCTCCGGCGACAGGTGCACGTAGCGCAGCATGTCTTCGATGGTGTCGTGGGTCTCGATACCGGCGTGGTACACGCTACCGTCGGCGTTCTGGTAGATGTTCACCGAATCGGTGTCACCGAACAGGTTGTGCATGTCACCGAGGATTTCCTGGTAGGCACCGACCAGGAACACACCCAGCAGGTAGTCCTCGCCCTCCTTCACCGCATGCACCGGCATGCTGGTCTCGATGCTCTGCTCGTCGACGTACTGGTTGATCTTGCCGTCGGAGTCGCAGGTCAGGTCCTGCAGCACGGCACGACGCATCGGCTCTTCGTCCAGGCGGTGCAACGGAATGATCGGCAGTACCTGGCCGATGGCCCAGGTATCCGGCAGGCTCTGGAACACCGAGAAGTTGCAGATGTACTTGTCGGCCAGCTTGTCGTTCAGCTCGTCCAGCACCTGACGGTGCGAGCGCTGGCGGGCTTTCAGCGAGTTGTGCAGGCGGCGGCACACGGCGAAGTAGCACTGTTCGGCCAGGGCCTTCTCGGCCAGGCTGATCTTGCCATCGGCATACTGCGCAGCCACGTCACCCAGGTAGTGGGTAGCGCGCCAGTAGGTCTCGGTGACCATCTCGATGTCGGTCGGGCCGAGCAGGTCGACCAGCCACTGCACGGTCTCGGGCAGGGCTTCCTTGTTCTCGATGGTCGGCACGTCGTCGTTGTGCTTCTCGACGTCGGTCACCTGGATCACCAGCATGGCGTGGTGCGCGGTCAGCGAACGGCCACTCTCGGAGAAAATGTGCGGGTGCGGCAGGCCCTGCGCGTCGCAGAACTCCTTGAGCATGCCCACCACCACGCCGGCGTAGTCGTCCATGTCGTAGTTGATCGAGCTGGCATTGCGCGAGTGGGTACCGTCGTAGTCCACACCCAGGCCACCGCCAACGTCGATGTGGTCGACCGGCAGGCCCAGCGCACGCAGCTCACCGTAGTAACGGATGGCTTCCTTGAAGCCGTGCTGGTAGTCGGCCAGGTTGGCGATCTGCGAGCCCATGTGGAAGTGCAGCAGGCGGATACCCTGGTCCAGGCCGGCATCGCGAAAGCGCTGCACCACCGAGATCAGCTGGGCGGCAGACAAGCCGAACTTGGACTTTTCGCCACCGGTGTCGGCCCACTTGCTCGAGGCCAGCGACGACAGGCGCACGCGCAGGCCGACCTGCGGCTTGACCTTGAGCTCGGCAGCCTCGTCGATCACCAGGGCCACTTCCGACTCTTTCTCGATGACGATGAACACATTGTGGCCGAGCTTCTGGCCCATCAGCGCCAGGCGGATGAACTCGCGGTCCTTGTAGCCGTTGCAGACGATGGTGCCGCCTTTCGGCGCCAGCGCCAGCACTGCCAGCAGCTCAGGCTTGGAGCCGGCTTCCAGGCCAATGGAGACGTTCTGCGTGGCGATGATGTTCTCCACCACCGCTTCCTGCTGGTTGACCTTGATCGGGTACAGCGCGGTGTACTTGCTCTGGTATTCCAGGCGCGCGATGTTGGCGTCGAAGGCGCCGGTCAGTTGGCGCACGCGGTCCTGCAGAATGTCGGGGAAGCGCACCAGCAATGGCAGCGACAGGCCGCTCTGGCGCAGTTCGTCGACCTGTTCGAACAGGTCGATCGGTGCGCTTTTCGGGCCGTTGGGGCGTACTTCGACGCGCCCGGCTTCATTGATGGCGAAATAACCAGCGCCCCAATGGCGGATGCCATAAACACTGCGGCTGTCGGCCACGGTCCATTGGCTACCATCGTCTTTGCGTGTGCGTCGTACGGACATTCAAGTCCCCTATAGATAAGTCGAAGACACTGCCCCGCAAGGAGGCGGGCGCAGTGTAAAAGCCAAAAATGACGATTCGTCCGTGCCCTGGGATAGACCCTGGTCACGGCAACGAGTTTAGAAAGCACTGGGCAAAAAATCGCGTGGCCGCATCAGCCGCCGGACTTTTTCGCCTTGAAACCCTGCTTGGTCAGCTCACCGATCAGCAGCTCGACATGGTCGCCCTGGATTTCGATGACCCCATCCTTCAGGGCGCCACCGGTACCGCAGCGGCGCTTGAGGGTGGAGGCCAGCTCCTTGAGCTGGTCGAGCGGCAGCGGCACGCCGGTGACGGTGGTCACGGTCTTGCCGCCGCGCCCTTTGCTTTCGCGGCGCACACGGGCAATGCCATCGCCTTCGGGGATGATTTGCTGCTTGCAGGTACAGGCATCCACCGGCTGGCCACAGTCGGGGCAGTGCCGACCAGCGTCGGTGGAGTAAACGAGACCGCCAAGGGCGGCGAAGGAAGAAGCTTTCTTGGCCACTTTTGTTCCTCTGTGCTGAGGACAAAAACTGGTCGGCCCCAGGGGGTTGAGCCCGACCGCGAAGCCCCACTCTGGCAGGGGCGGCGCTACCACCGCAAGACCTGCGGCAGCCCGAAAAGGGCGCGCAGTTTAACGATAAATCCGGCTGTTGCTAAGTACTGGATTGCGGCATTTTGCGAATGTTTTGCGACCCCTTCGCGGGTAAACCCGCTCCCACAGGTACTGCGCAGGTTTCACAGCCTGTGAAATCCCTGTGGGAGCGGGTTTACCCGCGAAGGGGCCGGCATGGCCCACGCATCTATTTGAGGCTTGCTTTATAGCGCTGCAACGCCGCCAACGAGTCCGGGCAATACGGCTTCGTCAGGCTCTCCTCTTCAGCCTGTTCCAGGCCAATGAAGCGCGCCTCGATCACCTCTTCCGGCTGCAGCCGCAACGGCGCATCCGAAACCGCCGAATACACCGCACACCACAAGCGGTTATCCGGCTGGTCGAAGTAGAACCGCTCATGAAAGCGCAGCTCCACACCGTCGATCCCCAGCTCCTCGGCCAGCTCCCGCGCCGCCGAATCGGCATACGCCTCCCCGGCCGTCACCATGCCGCCTGCCGCCACATCCCAGTACCCCGGGTACAGCGCCTTGCTCAAGGTGCGCCGGTGCACGCACAGCTCACCGGCGCTGTTGAACAGCAAAATGAACGTGCAACGCCCGATCAGGCCGCGCTCGCGCAGTTCGGCGCGGGGCAAGGCCCCCAGCACCTGGTCGGCTTCGTCCACCCAGGTGACCAGCTCACGGTCGGAAGCCGCCCGGTGGGCGGCCTCGTTTGGGCTGATAGCCATCATCAACCCTGCGACAGCAGCTGACGCAGGTCGATGACCGCGGCGTTGGCCCGGGAAATGTAGTTGGCCATGACCAGCGAGTGGTTGGCCCACATGCCGAAGCCGCTGCCGTTGAGCACCATCGGGCTCCACAGCGCTTCTTGCGAGGCTTCCAGCTCACGGATGATCTGGCGCACGCTGACCGTGGCGTTCTTCTTCGCCAGCACGTCGGCAAAGTCCACCTCGATGGCGCGCAGCAGATGCGACAGTGCCCAGGCCTGGCCACGGGCTTCGTAGAACACGTTGTCGATCTGCAGCCACGGGGTTTCCACCAGCTCCTCGTCCACCTGCGGCGCCTGGCCGGCGACCACCGACTCGGTCTTCAGCGTGGTGTTGAGCTTGACCCGGCCAACGCTGGCCGACAGCCGCTGCGACAGCGAGCCCAGGCGGGTGGCCACGTCACCCAGCCAGTTGTTCAGGTTGTCGGCACGGGTGTAGAAGATCGCGCCCTTGTCGCCGGCAGCCAGACGGGTCTGGTAGCGGGTCAGCGACTTGATGCCCTCTTCGAACTCCGACTCGCTCGACGGCAAGATCCAGCTCTTGTTGTCGAAGTTGAAACGCGGCTCGGCCTTGGCCAGGTCGGCGTCTTCGGTGGACTGCGACTGCGAACGGGCGAAGTCCTTGCGCAGGGCACGGGACAGGTCGCGCACCTGGACCAGCACGCCATATTCCCAACTCGGCATGTTGTCCATCCACAGCCCCGGCGGGAAGCGGTCGTTGGAAATGTAGCCACCCGGCTTGTTCAGCAAGGTGCCGGCCACGGTCTTGAGGGTTTCGATAGTGGTGTAACCCACCACCATCTGCTGGCCAGTGCGCTCGGCGGCGGCCTGGGCGTTCTGCTGCACCGGGAACAGGTCCGGCTCCTGGCTCCAGTACCAGCCCAGGCCGATACACACCAGCAGGTACAACCCGATCAGGGTCCCCAGGGCACGGCTCCAGAGGCCGCCAAGGTAGCTACGGGCGGCGGCGCCACGGCCGTCGACACGCTCGCGGGGCTCGGCTTTGGCCTCGCGGTTTTTCCAGTCCAGCATGGCTTTGTCCTTATCAGTCACGACGGTTCAGGGGCTTGGACCACAGGCCTGCGCCAGGGTGCCACGGCAAGCCCGCGTGGCAGCACTATAAAGCAGACACCGCCTTACGCATAAGCGACCAATCAGTCAGCAACTGAATATTCGTTCTACCCGCTTTGTTGATGCAGGGCACTCACGCATCCGGCAAGAGCTGCTAGCATAGAGCCATCATTGCCCCTGCACATCCCAACCTAAAGTAGCCAGGACATGAGCCAAGCAGTCGAGCCGAGCCCGCAGTGCCCCGCCCAACAGCAGACGCGTAGCGGCCTGCGCAAGGACGACCCGCTCGATCAGGTGCTGCTGCCGCCCCTGCGCAAGCCGGTGTACATCCTGCTGCAGGACCACGAACGTGCCCAGCGCCTGGCCCAGCAACTGGAGTTCTTTGGCCTGGTGGTGCAGGCGCTGGCCAGCCCTGCGGCGTTTCACGCCTCGATCGACGAATACCCGCCTTCGGCCATCATCATGGATGTCGACTTCAGCGGCACCGGCCAAGGCCTGCTGCTGGCTGCCCAGGTGCAGCAGGGGCTGGCCCGACACATCCCGCTGCTGTTCTTCAGCCACCACGAAACCGACACCCCGACCCGCCTGGCCGCCGTGCGCGCCGGTGGCCAGGACTTCCTCACCGGCACCCTGGAAGCCTCCAGCCTGCTGGAAAAGGTCGAACTGCTGACCAATGCCGCCCAGCACGACCCGTTGCGCGTGCTGATCATCGACGACTCGCGCACCCAGGCCCTGTACACCGAACGTGTGCTGGCCAGCGCCGGCATGATCACCCGCAGCCTGACCGACCCGATCCGCACCATGGCCGAGCTGGCCGAGTTCCAGCCCGACCTGATCATCCTCGACCTGTACATGCCGGCCTGCACCGGCCCTGAGCTGGCCAAGGTGATCCGCCACAGCGACCGTTATGTGAGTGTGCCGATCATCTACCTGTCTGCCGAGGACGACCTGGACAAGCAGCTGGATGCCATGAGCGAAGGCGGTGATGACTTCCTGACCAAACCGTTTCGCTCACGCCACCTGATCACCACCGTGCGCAACCGCGCCGCCCGTGCCCGGCACCTGAAGGCGCGCATGGTGCGCGACAGCCTGACCGGGTTGTACAACCACACCCACATCCTGCAACTGCTGGAAGACTGCAGCTTCCGCGCCCGTCGCGAGCAGCAGCCGTTGAGCTTTGCCATGCTCGACATCGACCACTTCAAGAAGATCAACGACCGCCACGGCCACCCCATGGGCGACCGGGTGATCAAGAGCCTGGCGCTGTTTCTCAAGCAGCGCTTGCGCAAGACCGATTTCATTGGCCGTTATGGTGGCGAAGAGTTCGCCGTTGTCATGCCCAATACCGCGCTGGACGCGGCGCACAAGGTGCTGGACGAGATCCGCCGGCGCTTTGCCGAGATTCTCTACCCGGCGCAGCCTCGGGACTTGCAGTGCACCTTCAGTGCAGGCGTGGTGCAGCTGGATGAGGGGCTGGATGCGCTGACCATGGCCAGTGCGGCGGACGAGGCGCTGTACCGGGCCAAGCATGCGGGGCGTAATTGCGTGGTGCGTGTCGAGCCCTGAGTTCTTCATCGCCTGGACCGGCCTCTTCGCGGGCTTGCCCGCTCCCACAGGGATTGCGCTGCATTCAGGTCTGGTAGATATCCTGTGGGAGCGGGCAAGCCCGCGAAGAGGCCAGTACAGGCAATGCAAATACAGGCACTGTGCCACTTTTTTATGGCGCCAACCGCCTGTCGTCATCACCCCGTCACAAAATCGCAATAACTTCAGCCACCGACCTCTCCCCCTCCCCGCAGGAAGCTCGCGGCTATGCGCCTGAAGTGGCTGACCAATTTCAACACCCTGTTGCTGGTAACCGTGTGTATTGCCCTGGGCGCCACCTTGTGGTGGTCGCAGCGTGCCCTGGAGCGCCCCTACCAGTTGATGGAGCGCTACCTGGGCCTGTCCCAGCAGTTCCAGAACCAGGCGGCCCGCAACATCCAGGCCTACCTGGGCAGCGGCGATGCCCTGCGCCATGCCGCAGCCATGGAGGCCAACCAGAAACTGCAGGCCGCGCTGGCCGAGTGGCCTGGCGCACTGGCCGACAAACTGCGCCCCAGCCTGGACAGCCTGCAGGCCTTTACCGCCGAAGAGCTACTGGCCGCCGGCAAGCTGGCTGGCGACCCGCAAGCCCTGCTGCTGCAGGCCGAGCGGGAACTGGGAGCCAACTTCGAACAACTGGCCGGCTACGCCCGTGACAGCGGCAGCGCCGACGCCAACCGCTACCTGGTGCCATTGCTCGACGCCACCGTGCACCTCGGCCGCCTGTCGCTGGCCCGGGACAAGCTGGTCAGCAGCGGCCGCCCGGAACTGGCCGACGAAGTGGAGCGCGAGCTGCAACTGATCCGCGCCCAGGCCCAGGCGATCGACGCCTTGCCCTTGCTGGGCGTAACCCGTACCGCCGAATCCGGTGCCGACGACTTCGCCGCGATGATGGGCCTGGAAACCCAGGCCAGCGCCCAGCAGGAAGACATTGCCGTTGGCCTCAAACGCGAACTGCAGAGCCTGCTCAGCCGCTACCCGGCCGAACTGCAGCGCACCCGCGAACAGATCGAGCGCCGCGTCGCCCTGGCCGCCAGCACCAGCCAGCGCCTGGAGGCCGTACAGCAGGCCATCGCGGCGCTGGAGCCCGAGGTACGCGGCCAGCACGCGAAAATTGCCGCCGAAGTGCGCATCATCCAGGGCCTGATGATCGGCCTGATCCTGCTTATCGCCCTGCTGATCGACACCTTGCAAAGGCGCCTGGCGCGCACCCTGACCGGCCTGGCCCCGGCCCTGTCACGCTGGGCCGAGGGCGACTTCGCCGAGGCCATCGCCCTGGGCAAGACCAACCGCGAATTGCGCGACATCCAGGAATCGCTCAACCGCCTGCGCCAGTACCTGGTGGAGCTGGTCGGCACCATCCGCCACAACGCCGAGCAGGTGGCTGGCAGCAGCCACGCCCTGGCCGGCATGAGCGCCGCCCTGCATGACGGCGCCGAGCGCCAGGCCGGCGACACCGGGCAGATCCGCGATGCCCTGGGCGAACTGGAAGCCACCATCCAGCAAGTGGCCGGCGACGCCAGCGCGGCCGCCGACGCCAGCCGCGATGCCGGGCGTGCAGTGGAGCAAGGCCAGGCGGTGATTGGCCAGAGCCTGTCGGGCTTGCGTGAGCTGGTCGATGAAGTGCAGGGCAACGCCCGCATGATCGAACAACTGGCGGAAGAGTCGGCCACCATCGGCGGCGTGCTGACAGTGATCCGCTCGATTGCCGAGCAGACCAACCTGCTGGCGCTGAATGCCGCGATCGAAGCGGCCCGGGCCGGTGAGATGGGCCGTGGATTTGCCGTGGTGGCCGATGAGGTGCGTTCGCTGGCGCAGCGCACCACCGGGGCTACCGGCGAGATTCAGGCCTTGATCGACCGCTTGCAGCAGGCAGCCAGAAGTTCGGTGGCCGGGATGCGCGCGCAGCTCGAACATGCCGAGGCCACGGCCAACCAGGCCCAGGCGGCGGATGGGGCGCTGGACGAGATTGTCTGTGCCATTCGCACCATTTCGGACACTGCGGTGCGGATTGCCCATGTCACGGCGCAGCAGAGCGGTGCCGTGAGCGAGATTCGCGACCACAGCGAGCGGATACATGAGTTGGGTGAGGACAACCTGCAGCGCATTGGCGAGGGGCGTGAGCAAGGCGAGCAGTTGCTGAGTTTGGGGGGCGAACTGAACCGGGCGGTGCGGGCCTTCAGAGTCTAGGTTGGCCTGTACTGGCCTCTTCGCGGGTAAACCCGCTCCCACAGGGATAGCCTATGCGCTCGAGGTGGGAGCGGGTTTACCCGCGAAGAGGCCGGCACAGGCAGCACATGAGCCAGCGGCCATGTGTCGCCCCTTCCGCCAGCATGGCCCCAACCTGCACCAACTCCGCTATCATGCCCAGCACGTTCCACCTCGCGAGTCCGCCATGCGCCGCCTGTTTTTCCTGCTGTTCCTGCTGCTGGCCAGCCCTGCCTTCGCCACAGGCCTGCTCGACAACCGCCCCAGTGCCACCCTCGGCGCCGCGTCACTGGCCAACAACGCCGACTTCCTGCCGGTACACGAGGCCTTCAAGCTCAACCTGGTGCAGGCCGATGCGCAAACCATCAAGCTGCGCTTCGTCGCCACCGATGGCTACTACCTCTACCGCCACCGCTTCCAGTTCCGCACCGAACCGGCCGACATTGCCCTGGGCACACCGAACATCCCCAAGGGCGAGGCCAAACACGATGAATTCTTCGGCGATGTCGAGGTGTACCACGGCGTGCTCGATATCGAGCTGCCGCGCAACGATCCGCGTGCCTTCACCCTGCTGGTGGGCTACCAGGGCTGCGCCGACAAAGGCCTGTGCTACCCACCGGAAACCGCACGCCTGAGCATCGATGGCGAAGGCGGCGCAAGCACCCCGGCCACCGCTGAACACGCCTGGACCTGGAAGTCGCTGCTGCTGTTCTTCCTCGCCGGGGTCGGCCTGACCTTCACCCCCTGCGTGCTGCCGATGCTGCCGATCCTCTCCGGCGTGGTGCTGCGAGGCCAGGCCGGTGGCCTGCGCGGGCTGGCGCTGTCGCTGGCCTACGTGCTGCCGATGGCGGCCAGCTTCGCGGTACTCGGTGCCCTCATGGGGCTGTTCGGCGCCGGCCTGAACCTGCAGGCACGCCTGCAGTCGGCCTGGGTGCTGGTGCCTTTCGCGCTGTTCTTCGTGGTGTTTGCCCTGGCCATGTTCGGCCTGTTCGAGCTGAAACTGCCTCAGGCCTTGAGCAACCGTCTGAACAATGTCGCCAGCCACACCCGGGGCGGCTCGCTGCTGGGCGCGGCAATACTCGGCGTGCTCTCCAGCCTGCTGGTTTCGCCATGTGTGTCGGCGCCCCTGGCCGGTGCGTTGCTGTACATCAGCGCCAGCGGCGATGCCCTGGGTGGCGCACTCAAGCTGTTCGCCCTGGGCCTGGGCATGGGCGCACCCTTGCTGCTGGTGGCCACCGGTGGCGCGGCCTGGCTGCCGAAAAGCGGCCCTTGGCTGAACACGGTGAAAAACGCCATCGGCGTCCTGCTGCTGGGCCTGGCCATCGGCTTGCTCAGCCGTGTGTTGCCGGGCCCGATGACCTTGCTGCTGGTCGGGTTCCTCGCCGCTGGCGTGGCACTGTTCCTCGGCGCCCTCGAGTTCGTCGTCAAGACCGCACGCCAGCGCCTGGCCCAACTGCTTGGCCTGGCCTTGCTGGTGTACGCCCTGGCCTGCTGGTACGGCGCCCTCAGCGGCCAGGGCGACCCGCTGCGCCCGCTACCGCCGGCAACCCTTGTGGCCACCGGCAACAGCCCGGCGGTGCAGGCGGATAGCTGGCAGACCATCACTACCCCCGCCGCACTGGACGCCGCACTGGCCCAGGCCAAGGCGGCCGGCCAGCCGGTACTGCTGGACTGGTACGCCGACTGGTGCATCAGCTGCAAGGTGATCGAGCGCGAGGTGTTGACCGCGCCGCAGGTGCAAGCACAGCTGGCCGGCTTCAAACTGCTGCGTTTCGACATCACCGAAAGCAATGCCGACCAACGCAGCCTGCTCGACCGCTACCAGCTGTTCGGCCCTCCTGCCCTGTTGTTCTTTGCCGCGAACGGTAGCGAAATAACCGCTGATCGGGTCATTGGCGAGATAAATGCCGGTGAATTTGCGCAAATTCTGACACGCGTACGCGACAAAGTCGGTCTATAACTTCCCCCGAGCTGTGAAAAATCCTGAAATCAGTGACCAAACCTAATCATTTGGTCACATACTTCGCGCGAACCTCGGACATCGTGCTGGCTATTGCCGGGAACTGGACACTTGCCGTCGCTTTACGGCACACTCGCCGCGCTGTGTCGAATTGCCCTACAAATCCAAGGAATCCGCAGATGGCAACGCTACTGGTGCTTCACGGCCCCAACCTCAACCTGCTCGGTACCCGCGAGCCTGGCCACTACGGCGCCGTGACCCTGGCCCAGATCAACCAGGACCTGGAGCAACGTGCCCGCGCCGCAGGCCACCATCTGCAGTACCTGCAGAGCAATGCTGAATACGAACTGATCGACCGCATTCACGCCGCACGCAACGAGGGTGTGGACTTCATCCTGATCAATCCGGCTGCTTTCACCCACACAAGCGTCGCATTACGTGACGCATTGCTTGCGGTGAGCATCCCATTCATCGAAGTGCACCTGTCCAACGTGCACAAACGCGAACCGTTCCGCCACCACTCCTACTTTTCCGATGTTGCCGTAGGGGTGATCTGCGGCCTGGGCGCCAGCGGTTATCGCCTGGCCCTGGAGTCCGCGCTGGAACAACTGGCTGCCAACGCACAGCCCAAATGATGAAAACCCTGGCCTCAGTGGGCCAGGGTTCGAGAGAAACGTTTCAGATACGTTTTTTTGTATTTCGCCCCCTGACCGAACCTTTGGGAGTTGATGATTAATGGATATCCGTAAAGTCAAGAAACTGATCGAGCTGCTGGAAGAGTCTGGCATCGACGAACTGGAGATCAAGGAAGGCGAAGAGTCGGTCCGTATCAGCCGTCACAGCAAGACCCCAGCTGCCCAGCAGTACTTCGCACCGGCTCCGGTAGCCGCTGCCCCTGTTGCTGCCCCGGTCGCCGCCGCTGCCGCTCCGGCCGCTGAAGCCGCTGCCGCCGCCCCGGCCCTGAAAGGCACCGTGATCCGCTCGCCGATGGTAGGTACCTTCTACCGCAAGCCTTCGCCGACCTCGCCGAACTTCGCTGAAGTTGGCCAGACCGTGAAGAAAGGCGACACCCTGTGCATCGTTGAAGCCATGAAGATGATGAACCACATCGAAGCCGATGTTGGCGGTGTCATCGACGCCATCCTGGTAGAAGACGGCCAGCCGGTTGAATTCGACCAGCCGCTGTTCACCATCGTTTGAATCGCGGAGAGCCAACGATGTCTGGGAAGCTCGAAAAAGTCCTGATCGCCAACCGCGGGGAAATTGCCCTGCGGATCCTGCGTGCCTGCAAAGAGCTGGGTATCAAGACCGTCGCCGTGCACTCCACCGCCGACCGTGAACTGATGCACCTGGGCCTGGCAGACGAGTCGGTCTGCATCGGCCCTGCATCGTCCAAGGATTCCTACCTGCATATCCCGGCGATCATCGCTGCCGCCGAAGTGACCGGCGCCACCGCGATCCACCCGGGCTACGGCTTCCTGGCGGAAAACGCCGACTTCGCCGAGCAGGTGGAAAAATCCGGTTTCGCCTTCATCGGCCCGAAAGCCGACACCATTCGCCTGATGGGCGACAAGGTTTCGGCCAAGGACGCGATGATCAAGTCGGGCGTACCGACCGTGCCGGGCTCCGATGGCCCGCTGCCGGAAGACGAAGAGGTCGCCCTGGCGATCGCTCGTGACGTCGGCTACCCGGTGATCATCAAGGCCGCCGGTGGCGGTGGTGGTCGCGGCATGCGCGTGGTGCACAAGGAAGAGGACCTGATTGCCTCGGCCAAGCTCACCCGTACCGAAGCCGGTGCCGCCTTCGGCAACCCGATGGTCTACCTGGAGAAGTTCCTGACCAACCCACGCCACGTGGAAGTACAGGTACTGTCCGACGGCCAGGGCAACGCCATCCACCTGGGTGACCGTGACTGCTCGCTGCAGCGCCGCCACCAGAAGGTGCTGGAAGAAGCGCCAGCCCCGGGCATCGATGAAAAAGCCCGTCAGGAAGTGTTCAAGCGCTGCGTCGATGCGTGCATCGAGATCGGCTACCGTGGTGCGGGTACTTTCGAGTTCCTGTACGAGAACGGCCGCTTCTACTTCATCGAGATGAACACCCGCGTGCAGGTTGAGCACCCGGTTTCGGAGATGGTCACTGGTATCGACATCGTCAAGGAGATGCTGAGCATCGCCGCTGGCAACAAGCTGTCGTTCCGCCAGGAAGACGTGGTGATCCGTGGCCATGCGCTGGAATGCCGTATCAACGCCGAAGACCCGAAGAAGTTCATCCCGAGCCCAGGCAAGGTGAAGCACTTCCACGCCCCGGGCGGCAACGGCGTGCGTGTGGACTCGCACCTGTACAGCGGTTACTCGGTTCCGCCGAACTACGACTCGCTGATCGGCAAGCTGATCACCTACGGCAAGGACCGCGACGAAGCCATGGCGCGCATGCGCAATGCCCTGGACGAGATCGTCGTCGACGGCATCAAGACCAACATCCCGCTGCACCGCGACCTGGTGGGTGATGAAGGTTTCTGCAAAGGCGGCGTCAACATTCACTACCTCGAGCACAAACTGGCTAGCCAGGAGTGATCGCGTAGTGTGATGTACCGAAACCCCGGACTTGTGCCGGGGTTTTTTATTGCCTGGGGGATCCTGGGGCCGCTTTGCGGCCCATCGCGACACAAGGCCGCTCCCACAGGGTTTCGCAAGGTCTCAAGGTTGACGCTGTACCTGTGGGAGCGGCCTTGTGTCGCGAAAGGGGCGCAACGTGCCCCGAGGACCCTACACCTTCATCCGCGGCATCTCGATGTGATGCTCATGAACCCGCCGGTACAAGGTCGCCCGCGATATTCCCAGTGCCCGCGCCGCATCGGCCGGCTTCCAGCGATGGCGGATCAGCGCATCCAGCAACAACTGCCGCGCCGGGCACGACACCCCGCTTTCAGCCGAGCCAACCGCTTCACCCCGCACCTCCTGCGGCAGGTCCTGCAACTGCACCCGCCCGCCCTCACTCACCGCACAGGCATAGCGCAACACCTGACGCAGCTGGCGCAAATTCCCCGGCCAGCGGTAAACCAGCAGCGCCTGCAGCGCATCATCCGCCAGCACCACCTCAACCCCACAGGCCTCGGCCTCCTCGGCCAGCAACTGGTGAATCAGCCCCAGGCGGTCCTCACGCTCGCGCAGCGGCGGCAACTCGAACCGGGCATTGGCCAGGCGGAAGTACAAATCCTCACGAAAACGCCCCTCCTCCACCATCGCCGCCAAATCACGATGGGTCGCGCAAATCACCTGGATATCCACCCGCTCCCGCCGCGCCGCGCCCAGCGGCGCCACTTCACCCTCGGCCAGCACGCGCAGCAACCGGGTTTGCAGGTTCAGCGGCATGTCACCGATTTCGTCGAGGAACAGCGTGCCGCCATCGGCCTGCTGCAAAAGCCCCTGCATGCCTTTGCTGGAAGCACCGGTGAAAGCCCCGGCCACATAGCCGAACAGCTCGCTCTCGATCAGGCTTTCCGGAATGGCCGCGCAGTTCAGGGTGACGAACGGGCCATCGCGTCGCAGGCTTTGCTGGTGCAGCTGGCGGGCGAACACCTCTTTGCCAGCCCCGGTCTCGCCTTGCACCAGCACCGCCAGGTTGCAGTCCTTGACCCGTGTGGCCAACCGCAGGTGCTGCTCGATGCGGGCGTCCTGGGCCTGACGCAACGGCTGCGCAGGCTGGCGCTGGCGGGGTGCGCTGACCCGGCCGTAGAGCCCACCCAGGCCCGGCAGGCGTTGAGCGGACGATGCGTTCACGCGGCGCAGCTGGTCCATGTCGAACAGCTCGCCAATGTGCTCGGGCAAACGCCCCAGGTGCGCCACTAGCCGCTGACGCGCCAGGCTGTTGATCGCCTGCAGGCGGCCATCGGCATCCCAGGCCAACAAGTAGTCGGGCTGGCTTTCCACATAGCCCGGCGTGCCATGGGCGCGCATCACCCAATGGCCCTGGGCGCTGTGCATGAAGAAGGCATTTTCGATCTCGCGGGCGGTCTGCTCGACCAGTTGGCGGATCAGGTGCTGGCTGCGGCGGTCGTCCGGCGACTGCAGGGCCGAGACATCCACGACGCCCAGCAACTCGCCCAGCGGGTCGAACACCGGCGCCGCCGTACAGGTCAGGCCAATGAACGCAGCGCGGAAGTGGTCGCGCTTGTGCACCGTGACCGGGGCCTTGCTGGTCAACACCGCCGCCACGCCGCAGGTGCCCTCCTCGCCCTCCGACCAGCAGGTGCCCAGGTACAGCCCGGCCTTGCGGCAGTCGTTGCGGATGGCCGACTCGACCCGGTAATCGATGGTGCGCCCCAGGGCATCGGTGAGCAACACGCAGTAGTCGGCACCGCGTACCCGCTCATGCAAGCGGGCCACGGCATCGCTGGCAATGCGCAGGAACAGTTCGGCGCGTTCGCGGCATTCGTTGAGCAGGCTTTGGGACAGGATGCGCGGCCCCTGCTGGGACCCGGGATCGAGGCGGTACAGCTCCATGGAGCGGCGCCATGAATCGAGAATCAGCGGTGGCACCGGCGCCTGCGGCAGGCGGTCGGCATTCTTCAACACCCTGCTGACGCAGTCGACATGGGCTCGGGAGTTCGCGGCAAGCATTCAGGCCCTCCGGTTCTCGTTGCTGTTTTTATCGTTGTCCGGCCATTAAGCGCTTCCGGGCATGCCCCGACAAGCACTGCGTGATTACCGGGCGGCTTGAGACGCAGCGTCTCAGCGTCTCGGCAAGGTCGGCCCAGCGCTGGCACCGGGCGTCTCGCCAGCAGAACCATCAGCACCTGACGGGGCGCAATGAAACCGCTCTATTGCAGGCACTTCAGCCAATTCAAAAGAAGCTGGCACCGCGCTTGCTCCTGCCCTGACAAACAAGAATACGAGGTGCGCCATGCCGCTACCCGCCCCGACCGTCGGGATCATTGCCAACCCTGCCTCTGGCCGCGACCTGCGCCGCCTGACCGCCAACGCCGGGCTCTATTCGAGCACCGACAAGGCCTCGGCAATCCAGCGCCTGCTCGCTGCTTTTGGTGCCACCGGCATCGGCCAGGTGTTGTTGCCCAGCGACATGACCGGCATCGCCGCCGCCGTGCTCAAGGCCAGCCAGGGCCCGGCAGCCCGTGACCAGCACTGGCCGGCCCTCGAAATACTCGACCTGCCGCTGACCCAGACCGTTGCCGATACCCGCCTGGCCACCCGCCGCATGGTCGAGCGAGGCGTGGCGATGATCGCCGTGCTCGGCGGCGACGGCACCCACAAGGCAGTGGCCGCCGAGGCCGGTGACGTACCGCTGCTGACCTTGTCCACCGGCACCAACAATGCTTTCCCCGAACTGCGCGAGGCCACCAGCGCCGGCCTGGCCGGCGGCCTGCTTGCCAGCGGCCGGGTACCGGCCAGCATCGGCCTGCGCCGCAACAAGCGCCTGCTGGTGAAGGTGCCCGAGCAGCAGCTTGCCGAATGGGCCCTGGTGGAGGTGGCGGTGTCGCCCCAGCGTTTCATCGGCGCTCGGGCACTGAGCCGCAGCGAGGACCTTTGCGAAGTCTTCGCCTGTTTCGCCGAACCCCATGCCATCGGCCTCTCGGCCCTGTGCGGCCTGTGGTGCCCGGTCTCGCGCCAGGACCCGCACGGCGCCTGGGTACGCCTGAACCCCGGCGCCGAACAAGCGCTGCTCGCGCCGCTGGCACCCGGCCTGCTGCAAGGCTGCGGCATCACCGCCAGCGGCCCACTGACGCCCGGCGTCGCCCACCGCCTGAGCCTGGCCAGCGGCACGCTGGCGCTGGACGGCGAACGCGAAATCGAATTCGCCGAGCGCGATACCCCCACTATCACCCTCGACCACCAAGGCCCATTGAGCGTGGACGTCGAGGCCGTGCTGGCGCATGCCGCCCGCCATCACCTGCTGGCCGTACCGCGCGGCCACCGGTTGCACCCTGCAAACCCGTGTTGAGACAACCCTGGAGAACAACAAGATGTCCAATCAACTCAGTACCGAACAATTGCTGCATGCCTATGAAGTGATGCGCACCATCCGCGCCTTCGAGGAGCGCCTGCACGTGGAGTTCGCCACCGGCGAGATCCCCGGCTTCGTCCATCTGTATGCCGGCGAAGAGGCTTCCGCTGCCGGGGTCATGGCCCACCTGCGCGACAGCGACTGCATCGCCTCGACCCACCGCGGCCATGGCCACTGCATCGCCAAGGGGGTCGACGTGTACGGCATGATGGCCGAGATCTACGGCAAGAAGACCGGCGTTTGCGGCGGTAAAGGCGGCTCGATGCACATCGCCGACCTGGAAAAAGGCATGCTCGGCGCCAACGGCATCGTCGGTGCCGGTGCCCCCTTGGTGGCCGGCGCTGCGTTGGCGGCCAAGATCAAGGGCAACGACGATGTGTCGGTGGCATTCTTCGGCGATGGCGCTTCCAACGAAGGTGCCGTGTTCGAGGCCATGAACATGGCATCGATCATGAACCTGCCGTGCATCTTCGTGGCCGAGAACAACGGCTACGCCGAAGCCACCGCCTCGACCTGGTCGGTGGCCTGCGACCACATCGCCGACCGCGCTGCCGGTTTCGGCATGCCCGGCGTCACCATCGACGGTTTCGACTTCTTTGCCGTGTACGAGGCCGCCGGTGCTGCCATCGAGCGCGCACGTTCCGGGCAAGGCCCATCGCTGATCGAGGTCAAGCTCAGCCGCTACTACGGCCATTTCGAAGGCGATGCACAAACCTACCGCGCCCCCGATGAAGTGAAGAACCTGCGCGAATCCCGCGACTGCCTCATGCAGTTCCGCAACAAGACCACCCGCGCCGGCCTGCTCACGGCTGCGCAACTGGACGCCATCGACGCCCGCGTCGAAGACCTGATCGAAGACGCTGTGCGCCGCGCCAAGTCCGATCCCAAGCCACAGCCCGCCGACCTGCTCACCGACGTCTACGTCGCCTACCCCTGAGCCGCGGATTACAAGAACAACAGGAGAATCACCATGGCAAGAAAGATCAGCTACCAGCAGGCCATCAACGAAGCCCTGGCCCAGGAAATGCGCCGCGACAACACGGTGTTCATCATTGGCGAAGACGTCGCCGGCGGCGCCGGTGCCCCCGGCGAGGATGACGCCTGGGGTGGCGTGCTGGGCGTGACCAAGGGCCTGTACCACCAGTTCCCGGGGCGCGTGCTCGACGCGCCGCTGTCGGAAATCGGCTACGTCGGCGCCGCCGTCGGTGCCGCCACCCAGGGCCTGCGCCCGGTGTGCGAGCTGATGTTCGTCGACTTCGCCGGCTGCTGCCTGGACCAGATCCTCAACCAGGCCGCCAAGTTCCGCTACATGTTCGGCGGCAAGGCGGTCACCCCGCTGGTGATGCGCACCATGTACGGCGCCGGCCTGCGCGCAGCGGCCCAGCACTCGCAGATGCTCACCTCGCTATGGACGCATATCCCCGGCCTGAAGGTGGTCTGCCCGTCCTCGCCGTACGATGCCAAGGGCCTGTTGATACAGGCGATCCGCGACAACGACCCGGTGATCTTCTGCGAGCACAAGCTGCTGTACAGCATGCAAGGCGAGGTGCCGGAAGAGGTCTACACCGTGCCGTTCGGCGAAGCCAACTTCCTGCGTGATGGCGACGATGTGACCCTGGTGACCTACGGCCGCATGGTGCATGTGGCGCTGGAGGCCGCCAACAACCTGGCCCGCCAGGGTATCGACTGCGAGGTGCTGGACCTGCGCACCACCAGCCCGCTGGACGAAGACAGCATTCTGGAAAGCGTGGAAAAGACCGGCCGCCTGGTGGTGATCGACGAAGCCAACCCACGCTGCTCCATGGCCACCGACATCAGCGCACTGGTGGCGCAGAAGGCCTTCGGCGCGCTCAAGGGCCCGATCGAGATGGTCACCGCCCCGCATACTCCTGTGCCGTTCTCCGATGCACTGGAAGACCTGTACATCCCTGACGCGGCGAAGATCGAGGCTGCGGTACGCAAAGTGATCGAAGCCGCAAGGAGTGCCGCATGAGCCAGATCCATACCCTGACCATGCCCAAGTGGGGCCTGTCGATGACCGAGGGCCGGGTGGACACCTGGCTGAAGCAGGAAGGTGATGAAATCAACAAGGGCGACGAGGTGCTGGACGTCGAGACCGACAAGATCAGCAGCAGCGTCGAAGCCCCGTTCAGCGGCGTACTGCGTCGCCAGGTGGCCAGGCCGGATGAAACCCTGCCGGTCGGTGCGCTGCTGGCAGTGGTGGTGGAAGGGGAAGCCGAAGAGGCTGAAATCGATGCCGTGGTGCAGCGCTTCCAGGCCGAGTTCGTCGCCGAAGGTGGCGCTGACCAGGCCCAGGGGCCAGTGCCACAGAAGGCGGAAGTGGGCGGTCGCCTGCTGCGCTGGTTCGAGCTGGGCGATGGCGGCACGCCGCTGGTGCTGGTGCACGGCTTTGGCGGCGACCTCAACAACTGGCTGTTCAACCACCCGGCGCTGGCAGCCGAGCGGCGGGTGATCGCCCTCGACCTGCCGGGGCATGGTGAGTCGGGCAAGGCCCTGCAACGCGGCGACCTGGATGAACTGAGCGAAACCGTGCTGGCCCTGCTCGACCACCTGGACATCACCAAGGCCCACCTGGCCGGCCACTCCATGGGCGGCGCAGTCAGCCTGAACGTGGCGCGCCTGGCACCGCAGCGGGTGGCCAGCCTGAGCCTGGTGGCCAGCGCCGGGCTGGGCGAGGCGATCAACGGGCAGTACCTGCAAGGCTTCGTCGCTGCCGCCAACCGCAATGCCCTCAAGCCGCAGATGGTGCAGCTGTTTGCCGACCCGGCACTGGTCACCCGGCAGATGCTGGAGGACATGCTCAAGTTCAAGCGCCTGGAAGGGGTGGACGACGCGTTGCGCCTGCTGGCATCGGACATCGCCGACGGCGACCGGCAGCGCCACGACCTGCGCGGGGTGCTGGGGCAACACCCGGCCCTGGTGGTGTGGGGCGGCAAGGACGCGATCATCCCGGCCAGCCATGCCGAAGGGCTGGAGGCTGAAGTGCTGGTGCTGCCTGAGGCTGGGCACATGGTGCAGATGGAAGCGGCCGAACAGGTCAACCAGCAACTGCTCGCATTCCTGCGCAAGCACTAAGCCCTTTCCGTGAGCCTGGAGAAAACCCATGAACGACCTGAGCCACACCCACATGCGCGCCGCCGTCTGGCATGGCCGCAATGACATTCGCGTCGAACAGGTGCCCCTGCCGGCCGACCCTGCGCCCGGATGGGTGCAGATCAAGGTGGACTGGTGCGGCATCTGCGGCTCCGACCTGCACGAATACGTCGCCGGCCCGGTATTCATCCCGGTGGAGGCACCGCACCCGCTGACCGGCATCCAGGGCCAGTGCATCCTCGGCCACGAGTTCTGCGGCCAGATTGCCAAGCTGGGTCAAGGCGTGGAAGGTTTTGCCGTCGGCGACCCGGTGGCTGCGGACGCCTGTCAGCATTGCGGCACCTGCTATTACTGCACCCATGGCCTGTACAACATCTGCGAGCGTCTGGCCTTCACCGGCCTGATGAACAACGGCGCCTTTGCCGAGCTTGTCAACGTGCCCGCCAACCTGCTGTATCGGCTACCGCAGGGCTTCCCGTCGGAGGCCGGGGCGCTGATCGAGCCGCTGGCGGTGGGCATGCATGCGGTGAAAAAGGCCGGTAGCCTGCTGGGCCAGACCGTGGTGGTGGTCGGCGCCGGCACCATCGGCCTGTGCACCATCATGTGTGCCAAGGCAGCGGGGGCGGCGCAGGTGATCGCCCTGGAAATGTCCTCGGCGCGCAAGGCCAAGGCTAAAGAAGTTGGCGCCAGCGTAGTGCTGGACCCCAGCCAGTGCGACGCCTTGGCGGAAATCCGCAAGCTGACTGCCGGGCTGGGAGCGGATGTGAGTTTTGAATGCATCGGCAACAAGCACACGGCCAAGCTGGCCATCGACACCATCCGCAAGGCGGGCAAGTGCGTGTTGGTGGGGATATTCGAGGAGCCGAGCGAGTTCAACTTCTTCGAACTGGTGTCCACTGAAAAGCAGGTGCTGGGGGCGTTGGCCTATAACGGCGAGTTTGCCGATGTGATTGCCTTCATCGCTGACGGCAGGCTGGATATTCGCCCGCTGGTGACCGGGCGGATCGGACTGGAGCAGATTGTCGAGCTGGGCTTCGAGGAGTTGGTCAACAACAAGGAGGAGAACGTGAAAATCATCGTTTCGCCGGGCGTGCGCTGATTGCACCTCAAAGGCTAAACGGAACCTGTGGGAGCGGGCGTGCCCGCGAAGCAGGCGACGCGGTGCCTGGCACCGGCTTCGCCGGTGTTCGCGGCTAAAGCCGCTCCCACAGGTATTGCGCAAAGCTGAAAGTCACCGCTGGACCTGTGGGAGCGGGTTTACCCGCGAAGAAGACCACACGGTGCATGGTACCGGCTTCGCCGGTGTTCGCGGCTAAAGCCGCTCCCACAGGTATTGCGCAAAGCTGAAAGTCACCGCTGGACCTGTGGGAGCGGGTTTACCCGCGAAG